>JBGPNG010000461.1:0-2763 GCA_041487395.1 Dongiaceae bacterium | reverse complement strand
AGCGCCAGGCGCAGCATGAGCACATCGGCGGCATCTGAAATGGGCCCCTCCCACGCCGAAGGCGGCCGCTTTCGCATCGGCTCGGAGGAACACAAGATGCTGTTCTGCCGCATGCTGTTGGACAGCTACGATCCCTATAAGCCGGCGGTCATCGATTGGCCCAAACTGGCGCCCGACGCCATGGCCCGGCTGACTGGCCTGCCCTTCTGGGACGTGGCCATCCGCAACGAGGAATCCGCCAGCCGCCGCATGGAAGCCCTGGCCGAGGCGACCGAGGATCCCCTGATCCGCGAAGCGGTATCCCTCAACGCCTTCGAGGAGTGGCGCCACAAGGACGTGCTCGGCCATATGATCCGTTTCTACGGCATCCGGCTTGCCCCCGAAGAACCCTATGTGCCGCCCGCCAGCCCGCTCTGGGGTTTCCTTCGCACCGGCTATGGCGAATGCTTCGATTCCTTCTTCGCCTTCGGTCTGTTCGCGCTGGCCAAACGCTCGGGCTTCTTTCCCGCCGAATTGGTGGAAGTGTTCGAGCCGGTCATCCAGGAGGAGGCGCGCCACAATCTGTTCTTCGTCAACTGGGTCGCCTATATGCAGGCCCGGCGTGGCTGGATCGCGCGGCTGCCTTTCGTGTCGAAATGCATGGCGGCCTTGGCCTGTCAGGCGTGGAGCCGCCTCCGCATGGCGCGCAAGGCCGACAGCAATAATTTCACCGCCACCGGGGGCGAAGCCATGGGCCTCGATATTTCGCCGCGCAGCTTCTTCGCGCTGTGCGCCGCCGAGAACGAACGCCGGCTGGCACCCTTCGATCCGCGCCTGCTGCGCCCGCGCATGATGCCGATGGTGACGGGCTTCGCCCAGCGATTCATGCCGCGCGACAGAAGCGCCACCCAGGGCGCCGCCTCTTAAGTCATCAATGCCGCCAGCGCCGACGACACGTCGTCGAAGGGGATGCGTTCGATTTCCGCGCCGCCATAATCCTGCGCCCAGAGAATGCGCAACCGTTTTTCCACCGGCGGCCCCTTTCCCACCCGGGGGTTGACGACGGGACCCCAGCGTTTGGGATTGCTCGGTCCGAAAAGAATGAGCAGGGGCGTTCCCACCGCGGCTAGCATATGGCTGGTGCCCGTGTCGTGGCTGACGGCGGCGCTGAAACGCTGGCCGAGCGCCAAAGCGAGGTCGACATCGCTCAGGGTTTCGCTCTCGCTGCAGCCGGGGAACAGCGCGCGCGGCAACAGCATGCGCAGCGGCTCCAGAAGATCGCGTTCGCCGGGGCCCAGCAGCAAGACCGGCCGCCAGCCTTGCGCCTCGATCCAGCCCGAAAGTCCGATGAAGCGCTCCAGCGGCCAGCAGCGCGTGCGCTGGGAGGCGCCGGGTGCCAGCCCCACATAGCGCGGACCCTCCGGCAGGAGTACCGCCGCCCGAGCGACGGTCGCGGCGGGAATATCGATCTCCCCGCTGCCATCGACGGGGCAGCCCGTGACGGCCTCGAGCAGGGTCATGAGCTGGGCCAGTTTATGGCGCGGCGGCCGCGGCCAGCCAGCCGGGCGACGGCTGCAGAAGAGATAGCCGGGCGTGGCCGCCTGATAGATCTTCGTGCGCAGCAGAAGCCTGGTCGCCAGCAGCGCGTCATGGCCGTTGCGGTGGTCGATCACCAGGGAGAAGGGCGGCAATTCCCGCAAGCGGCGCATGGCGGCAAATCGGGGTTTCAGCAATCCCGCATTGCCGAGAACCCGGTCGAGATAGGGCGCGGCGATCCGGGCCATGGCGCCGCCATAGGGACTGTCGGTCTCCGACACGATCCAGGTGATCTTTTCGTCCGGATAGGCGCGCTTGATGGCGCGCAGGAGATGGAGCTTGAAGAACCCATCGCCCAGGCCCTCGCGCTCGTTGATCACCGCGATGCCCAGGCCCGGACGAGGCAAGGGGCGAGGCTGAGGTTGGGGAGATATATTTGGGCCGGGCCTGGCGCGCATGACGGCGGCGAACCTAGCAAGAAGGCCCGCGGATGAGTAGGGCATCGTCAGGGTCCGCCCGCGCGCGGTTCGATTCTTTGGGCCTCGCGAATTCTTCGTCAAACCGCCTTCGACAAGCTTTCAACCGAAGCGAAAATCGAGGCGCCGAGGTCGAGGCGACCAAGAAGACGGTGCCTTGGATCCTGAAGCCCTGATCCGGCTCAGCCGTTGCGCCGGCTGTTCACCACGGCAGCCGCGTGACGCTGGCGCGCTTCGGCCGCCACCTCCTTGCTGACGATGACTTTTCCGATCGGCGCCAGCGATATGCCGACCAGCTTGAAATGGGCGACGCCGAAGGGAATGCCGATGATGCTGATGAAGCAGGCAATTCCGACGACCAGGTGGCCGAGTGCCAGCCAGATTCCGGCGAGCAGGAACCAGATGACATTGCCGACGAGGCCGAGAGCACCGGTGCCGACGTCCTTTTCGCCGGTGAGCTCGTAGCGGTCGATCGCCTCGCGCCCAAAGGGCAGGAAGGTGAAAACCGCAATGTTGAAGGCGGCACGACCCCAGGGAATGGCGATGATCGAGACGAACATGATGAGGGAAGCGAGCAGCCAGGCGAGTCCGAGGAAGAACCCGCCGCAGATGAGCCACAACAGATTGAGGGCGGCGGACATTGCCGTGGCATCCTAGACCCGGATCAATCGAATAGCCATCATGCGGCGCCACGCCGGCAGCGAGGTCAGTCAAAATAAAATGGTGCCCTGAGTCGGATTTGAACCAACGGCCTACCGCTTACGAAGCGGTT
>JBGPNG010000460.1:0-2769 GCA_041487395.1 Dongiaceae bacterium | reverse complement strand
CCGGAACATCGGCATGGCCGAGGACCTGCGACCGGCTCCAGTCCATGATCGCCAGGTTCGTGGAGAGGTTTCCCCCCGGCGACCCGAACCAAAGGGTCCGGTGCGCGCAAGGGGCGGACTGTCAGCTAAAGGCCTAGAGCCTAAAAGGGCGAATAATAGCGATAATACCGGTAGCGCCTGGCGCTGACACTGCGGCGCGCCTTCGGCTTCACCACCTGAGGTATCGTCGACACCGTGGCGCCTGGCTTGGCGGCGCTGTAATTCGACAGCACCACGAAATCGCCGCCCTTCGGCAGGCCCGCCGTGTTGATGCTGTTGTCGGCGATAATGAGCGAGGACCCCGGCGTCAGCCGCTCCGAGATCTTCTGCCGCACCTCGTCGGGAATCTCCATGCGGTCGAGCGGGTTCTCCCCAGTGTCGACCAGGGTTATCTGCGTCCATCTCGTCCTGGTGTCGCCGGGGGCGAACTTCATGGCCGTATAGACGTGGGTACCGAGGGGCTTTTCGGGGTTCTTGAAACCGACCGGCACGTCGAACAGGCGGCCGAACTCCTGCCTGACGAAGAGATGACCAACCGGATCCTCGCCCTTGCCCGAGACCTCATACACCTTCTTCACGAGCTCGTCGGTGAAGGCCCCGGTCTCCGGCAGGCCGTTCGCCTTCTGGAAGGCCTTGATCGCTCCGATGGTCGGCCTGCCGATGGTGCCGTCGAAATTCTGCACCGGCAGATAGCCCAGCGAGGCGAGGATATTCTGCACCCCGACGATGCGGTCGCGCTGCGTCCGGCGCGTCAACAAAATGCGCAAGGGCGCGTTGGAGCGGGGCTCGGCGGCCATGATGCCGGCGGCCTTGGCTCCGGCGTCGATCTTGGTGGCCGACATGGGCGGCGTTGCGCCTGCTGCCGCTGTTCCTGCCGTCGCCGGTTGCGGCGTTGCCGCTGGCGCTGCAGCCGCAAGCGGAGCGGCCGGAGCGGGCATCACCGGGGGCGTTGGAAGGGGCGGTGCGAGCGGCGTCTTGGGCACGGTCCCGCTCGCCGAAGCGCCGTCGGCCGCAATGGCATGGGCCCGATCTGCGGGTGCGGATGGATTGACAACGGCGTGGGTGCGATAGGGATCGGCCTCCTCCGAGCCAAGGGCATGCGTCTCGATCGGATCGGCCATCGGGGCAACGACCGGCCGCACCTCGGGCCCGGGCGTGGCGTGGGTATCGGTGGCTACGGGAGCTTGCACTTCCGCCGGTGAGCTGTGGGTTTCAGTGCCGACCATTTCAGCCTTGGCAAGGATGACGGGGCTCGCGGCGGCGGCGCCGAGGTCCGGCCGCGTGGATTGGGCGGCATGCTGCTTCGGGGTCTTGTCTTTTTCTTCCGTTATCGCCGGCGGCGGCGGCGGCGGGAGCGGCTGGAACAGATTGGGATGCTCGATCAGCGTGGGCGCCGGGCGGTCGCGCGCGATGACCACGCCATCGCCGACGGTGGTGATCTGGAACAGCTTCGGCGCAAAGGAATAAGGCAACCTGATGCAGCCATGCGAGGCCGGATAGCCGGGCACGACGCCGGCATGGATCGCCGTGCCGGACCAGGTGATCCGGTTCATCCACGGCATCGGCGCGCCGCTATAGATGTTCGAATGGTGCCAGCGCTGCTTCTCCAGGATGCTGAACACGCCGAGAAACGTGGGATGCGCGGCCGTTCCGGTCGACACCTGGGAGGTCGTGACGAGCGTGGTCCCGCGATAGACGTCGACCTTTTGCGAACCGGTCGAGATGACGAGGGTCATCGGCTCGCCATTGGCGACGTCCGCGATCACCTCATCGACCGGCTTCGCCTTCTTCGGCTTGGCGTCCGCCGGCAACGCGGCGAGGGTCAGTGCTAAGCTCGCGATGCCGAGCCCGGTGATGAAATTCCGTACAATGGTAGTGGCGAATTGGATCGTCCGATCCAGCGTGAACTGCGCTTTCAACTCACTCGTCCCCGTGTTTTGAGCCCCCTCAAGCCATGGGGCGGCTCCCGCAAACAAGCCCCACCGCTCGCGAATCACAATAAGTGAGGCCACCCATTTTTGCCAGCAGAAGGCTTCTGATGTCCTAACGCTGGGCGCAGCCGGGAAGGGTTGCACCCATGCGGCGCCAGCGTCGCAAAAAGCTGCGGAACTCCGCGAAGTTGCGGGCTCCCTGTGCCTAGTTTCCACCCGCGAGTTTGGTGGCGAAATAGGCGACGGTCTGCGAATAAACTTGGCTCTTGTTCCATTCCAGCAACACTTGGAAGTTGGCCGAGCCTTCGCCCCAGGGCTGCCCCTTCCGCCAGCCATAGCCCTTGAGATAGTTGGCCGTCGAGGCGAGCACGTCGGGCGCGCTATGGATCAGGTCGCGCTTGCCATTGCCGTCATAGTCCACCGCAAATTTGAGGTAGGAGGAAGGCAAAAACTGGGTCTGACCGAGCTCTCCCGCCCAGGCGCCGCGCATCTCGGCGGGCGACAAGTCGCCGCGGTCGATGATCTTGAGCGCGGCCATCAGCTCTTCGGTGAATTTTTCCGAGCGCCGGCAATCATGGGCGAGGGTGACCAGCGAGCGGAGGGTGGCGAGATTGCCGGTAAACGAGCCGAACCCTGTCTCCAGTCCCCAAATCGCCACGAGGACGGGCCCCGGCACGCCATATTGCTGCTCGACGCGAGCCAGCACCGGGCCATAGCGCGCCATCATGCTTTTGCCCTTTTTGATCGCAAAGGGGGTAACGCGGGTCGACGCGAACTGCTCGAAGCTCTTCTTGAAGGT
>JBGPNG010000459.1:0-2772 GCA_041487395.1 Dongiaceae bacterium | reverse complement strand
GTCGCGAAACGGGGTGATCAGTGCGGTAAGCGATCCGTGAAACATGACATTATCCTCAAGCACAGCTGACGTCAGTGGACCATAGCCATCGCCGCACATAGCGGCAAGGCCGCGAGGGTCAAGACCCCCGCTCGGGTGGCGGCAAGGCCGCGAGGGTCACGACCCCCGCTTGGGGCACCGCACGGCCGCGAGGGTCACGACCCCCGCTTGGGGCACCGCACGGCCGCGAGAGTCAAGACCCCCCGCCCGGCGCGGCAAAGCGGGCGTCGCGCCAGGCAAGTGCGGCCTTCAGCCCGTCCCGTTTCGAGATTTCCTTGAACTGCTTGCCTTCCGGGCTTTCCAGCGCTTCGATTTGAATATCGGCATCGAGGCCCATGTCGAGGGCAGCCAACATTCCCATCATCTCGAAACTGCGATTGATCGCGCGCTTGGTCATGGCGACCTTGACGCGGTCGTTGAGCGAGATCTCGTGTGCCAGCGAAAGTGCCGCCTGCAATTCTTCGCCCGCCGGCACCACCCGGTTGATCAGGCCGCAAGCAAGCGCCTCGGCCGCATCGATACGGTCGTTGCCGGTCAACAGGAATTCCTTGGCTTTCTTCGGGCCCGATAACCAGGGCATCAGCAGTGCCACGATCCCGCTGCCGAAGCGCAACTCCGGCTCGCCGAAGCGCGTTCCCTCGGCGGCGATCGTGATGTCGCAGGCCATCGCCAGCTCGCAGGCGCCCGCCAACGCATAGCCGTGAACCGCCGCGATCGTCGGCCGGCTGAAATGCCAGAAGCGCATGATGAAATCGAAATCCTTTTTCAAGGTGAGCGCCACATCGGCCACCGTGCTCCAGGGCTTGTCCCTTGCATCCTTGAGGTCGAAGCCCGCGCTGAACGCGCGCCCCGCGCCGGTGACCACGAGCACACGGATATTCTCGTCTTTCTCCACCAGGTCGAGCTGGCGGTTGACCTCGTCGACCATCGTCTGGTTGAAGGCGTTGAGGCGATCGGGCCGGTTGAAAGTGAGCAGGCCGATCGAGCCGCGGTTCTCGAACAAGATTGTCTGGCAGGTCATGACGTCCTCGTCGAAGCGGGATGCGATTTGACGACTTTAGCCGCCCTCTGCCAGATTGTCGCCGCTTCGCCTGTCCCGCCGCCGTTTGTCCCGGATTCCGAAAATGCTCGCCGCCAATCTCGGCATGCTCCTTGTCGCTCTGTCCTGGGGCACCATGATTCCCTCGATGACCCATCTCCTCCAGGGATGGGATCCCTACCTTCTCGCTGCCGCCCGCTATGTCATGCCAATCCCGGCGATGCTGTTGCTGCTGCGCCTGCTCGAAGGACGGATGCCGTGGTTCGCCGGGCTCGCCCGTTGGCGCTGGTGGCTGCTTGGCACGGTCGGAATCGGCCTGTTCGCGCCGCTCTATACCGTGGGCATTCAGCACTCAAATCCCATCACCGCGGCGATCCTGAGTTCGACGAGCCCGGCCATCACCGCCATCGTCGGCTGGGCATTCTATCGCCTGCCTATCGCGAAGCGGATGATCCCGGGCATCGCCATGACCATTCTGGGCTGCGCCTATGCCACCTACGATCCGAACCTCTCCGGCACGCCCTTCGATCTGCGCGGGGGCGAGATTTTCATCATCGCGGCAACGGCTTGCTGGTCCTGGTATTCGATCACCGCGCAGCGCTGGCTGCGCGGGTGCACGCAGCTGCGCATCACCGGCATGACGACGGTGATGGGCGCATTCACCCTGCTCGGCGTCTATCTTATCGCCAGCGCCCTCGGCGCCGCCCGATTGCCGCCGCCGATACCGGCGACGTCGCTCGACATCGGATTGTTTTTCTGGCTCGCCTTCGGTCCGGTAATGTTGGGCAATCTGCTGTGGCACAACGGCGTGCGGCAATTGGGCGCCGTGATCGCGGCCCTGTTCATGAATCTGATGCCGATCACCGCCATCCTGATTACCGCGGCGCTCGGCATCCCTCCGACCACGCAGCAGTTGGTCGGCGGCGGCGTGGTGCTGGCCGGAATCATGCTGGCGCAGTTGCGGCAGAGATGACCCTGGGTTAGCGTCGCCGGGTAGTTGGAAAGGGAACGCGACCATGGTGGCCGTCAAGCATTTCAAGCGCAGCGAGATGACGTTCGAGGCTTATGGCGGGCCGCCGGGCAAGGCAACCATTTCACGCCTCGTCGGCCCCGATCTCAGCACGACCATGGGCGTCGGCCTCGCCAGCTTCGATGGCTGCTCGATCGAATGGACCGTCCTCTATGACGAGATGATCATCGTCCTCGAAGGCCTGTTCCGCCTGCGCGCCGGAAAGCAGGTCATCGAGGGCCGCCCGGGCGACGTAATCTGGATTCCGGAGAACACGCCCATCGTCTATGAAGGCGAGAAATCCGTGGTCTGCTATGCGCTCTATCCGGTGGATTGGCGCAGGCGCAACGGTCTGGCATGACCCGGCCTCGCATCACTCTGGGGCTAAATCGATGATTCCGCGTTACAGCCGGCCGCAGATGGCGGCGATCTGGGAACCGGAGAATCGCTATCGAATCTGGTTCGAGATCGAGGCCCATGCTTGCGATGCGCAGGCCGCTCTCGGCGTCATCCCCAAGGAAGCCGCCGCTGCGGTCTGGAAACTGGGCAAATTCGATCCGGCCCGTATCGACGAGATCGAGCGCGAAACGAAGCATGACGTCATCGCCTTCCTGACCAATCTGGCCGAGCATATCGGCCCGCCTGCCCGCTTCCTGCATCAAGGCATGACGTCCTCCGACGTCCT
>JBGPNG010000458.1:0-2774 GCA_041487395.1 Dongiaceae bacterium | reverse complement strand
GTTCTTCCTCGTCGTCTATCTGCATGTCTTCCGGGGGCTCTACTACGGATCGTACAAGGCGCCCCGCGAGCTGCTCTGGCTGCTCGGGATCGTCATTCTGATCCTCATGATGGCGACGGCCTTCATGGGCTACGTGCTGCCCTGGGGTCAGATGAGCTTCTGGGGCGCCACGGTCATCACCAATCTGTTCTCCGCCATTCCGCTTGTCGGCCAGCATGTCGTCACCTGGCTTTGGGGCGGCTTCGCCGTCGACAATGCGACGCTGGTTCGCTTTTACTCGCTCCACTATCTGCTGTCCTTCGTCATCGTCGGGGTGGTGCTGCTGCACATGGTCGCGTTGCACCGCTTCGGCTCGAACAACCCCTTGGGCATCGACATGAAGGGACCGCAGGACAGCATTCCCTTCCATCCCTACTACACGGTGAAAGATTTCTTCGGCATGGCCGTGTTCCTGATCTTCTACGCCGGCCTGGTGTTCTTCGCGCCCAACTTCTTCGGCGAGGCGGACAACTACATCCCGGCCGATCCTCTGGCGACGCCGGCGGAGATCGTGCCCGAATGGTACCTCCTGCCCTATTACGCCATCCTGCGCTCGATCCCCAACAAGCTGCTCGGCGTCATCGCGATGTTCGGCTCGCTGCTGATGCTGGCGCTGATCCCGTGGTTCGATCGCTCGCCGGTCAAGAGCGCGCGATTCCGCCCGCTCTACAAACCCTTCTTCTGGCTGTTCCTGGGCGATTGCATTCTGCTCGGCTTCTGCGGCGCCCATCAGCCGGCGGGCTGGTATGTCATCGCCTCGCGCCTCGGCACCGCCTACTACTACGCCCATTTCATTCTCGTTCTGCCGCTGCTTGCCGTGTTCGAGCGGCCGCGCCCGCTGCCGCGCAGCATCGGCGAGCCCGTGCTGCAGGGCGGCGGCGGTCTGGCCGCGGCCCATGGCAAGACGATGGATAAAGCCTGATGCGCCGGCTGGTTCTGTTCGCTTTCGCGGCCGCGCTTCTGGGCGGCGTTTCGCTCGCCAAGGCGGAGGAGATTGCCCCGCCGGAGGCGCATTGGTCCTTCCAGGGCGCGTTCGGCACCTTCGACCGCGCGGCGCTGAGACGCGGCTTCCAGATTTACAAGGACGTCTGCGCCGCCTGCCATTCCATGAACCAGATGCATTATCGCAATCTGGCGGCGATCGGCTTCTCGGAGAACGAGATCAAGGCGGTCGCGGCCAGCGTGCAGGTTCCGGCGGAGCCTGACGACGATGGCAATATCAAGGACCGGCCGGGCAGACCATCGGATAGGTTCAAGCCGCCGTTTCCAAATCCGCAGGCCGCGCGTGCCGCGAACAACGGCGCGCTGCCCCCCGATCTCTCGGTGATGGTCAAGGCGCGCAAGGGCGGGGCCGACTACGTTCATGCGCTATTGACTGGATTCGGCGAACCGCCGGCCGATATAAAGTTGCAGGAGGGGATGAACTACAACAAATTCTTCCCCGGCCATCAGATCGCCATGCCGCCGCCGCTCGCCGACGGGACGGTGACCTATACCGACGGGACCAATGCCACTCTCGACCAGGAATCCCGCGACGTGACCACCTTCCTCGCCTGGACGGCGGAGCCGGAGCTCGAGGAGCGTCACTTCATGGGGGTCAAGACGATCCTGTTTCTGATCGTCCTCAGCGCCATGCTCTACGCGGTCAAGCGCAAGGTCTGGGCTTCCGCGCACTGACCGGCGAAGCCGCATAGCGGGGGTTGCGTCCCTCATCCTTCGGCAGGCTCAGCGTGAGGGCTTTTCTTTCACCTCACCCTGGCTTGTGGAAGGGTCAGGCAAGCATTCGTGTGCTAACCCAAGACCTCGATCCGGCCATCTTTGCCGATACGTGCGCGCTGTCCGGAACGGAGTGATTCTTGTTGATCGCGGGCGAGCACGACCACGGGGATCGAGCCGTAATTCATCTCCTTGGCCACCACCACGCCAAGGGCAAGGATGGCGTCGGGCTCGGCCAACACGAGGGCGGCCGGGGCCCGGCGGATCGACATCAGCTCCAGCATGATATAGCTCGACGAACTGGAGCCGATCAAGCCCGGCAGGACCAGGATCTTTCCGGCGATCCCGGAGTCATGGTCGGGATGGCGCGGGTCGCTGATCCGCCCGGTCTTGGGATCGACCCCACCCCAGAAGCTGATCGGCTTGCGAAGCTTCAGGATTTCGCCCTCGGCCTGCCCCGCGATCTGCATCGTCGTGGAGAGGTTCATCGCCACAGCGTCTCGTCGCGCCGAACGCGGCCCGTTGCGGCCGAGGCGACGCAATCGGCGAGGCTGCCATACATCACCTGATAGCCGGTATTGGCGGGGGTGTAGTGGGCGAATTTGCCCGAATTGGTCATCAATACGCCGCTTCTGGCCGGCAGGATGGGCGCCACTACCACGCAGGTATCGGCGACCACGGTGATGCCGGCCTCGGTCAACGTCTTCAAGCGATCCTGGCGTTCCAGCTCGGCCACCACATTGCGCCCGGTGCAGACGAAGAAGGGTATGCGAAGCCGCGTGGCGGGCAGCAGCGCCTGAAGTGCGTCGAATTCGCCCATGGAGAAATGCGGGCTGCCGAGGGCCACGGCGTCGATTGTCTCGCCATGGACGGTCGACAGGCGATCGCGGGCGGCGCGCAGCATGTCCGGCGTCAGGCGGATGGTTTTGCCGGGCGGGCGGTTGCCGCAGGCGGCGGCGAGGGTCGGCGCTTCCGGCGTGACGCCGGCGACATGGAACAGGCCGACGGCGCCGCTGGAG
>JBGPNG010000457.1:0-2777 GCA_041487395.1 Dongiaceae bacterium | reverse complement strand
CAGGGCAAGGGCCGTATTGCCGGCCGCCCCGCCAGCCCGAAGCTCGCTCTTCGGCAACATGCTCTCGGTCCCCGGCCGCGGCCATGGCACCACCGGTCCCATGATGAGATCGACATTCACATTGCCGATCACATGGATCGCAGCCTGTCGCGCCGGCGATGTCATTCGGGCCCCGTGATCTTGGTCGAGCGCAGGGGTTCGCCGACCCTTTCGACCCGTGTCATGGCGATCCGGATCACGAGTTGCTGCAGCGCCGGCAGGAGTGCGATGACGGCGGCGAAACCCCGCAAGGGCGGCAAGGCGATGTTGATCGCACCGGGCAGAGGCGCCTCGCCGCTGAGATCGAAGACGACTGGCCTCATTCCAGCCGCGATGCAGGTCCGCGCGAGTCCGGCTGCCGAGGTTGCCAGCGGGCCGGCAGGGCGCAGCAGAATGACCCCGACATCGGGCCCGAGAATTTCCAGTGGCCCATGGCGGAACTGGCCGCCCTCGAGTGCAAGTGCTGGAACCCGCGCCAGCTCCATGAGGCAGAGCGCGCCCCCTTCCGCGATGCCGGCGAGTTCGCCGCGCCCGCTGAAGATGAAGACCTTGCATTCCGCCAGCTGCCGGAGGGCGTCGTCGACCGAGGGGCTGGGCGGTGTCCGCAGCAGCCTGACGGCATCTTCCTGCGGCTGGCCCAGCGCCGCGGCGACCGACGCATGGAGCGTCAGCGAAATGAGCAGGCTGCGGGTAGCGGCGAAACCCCGCTCCACGCCTCCGGCGCCGATAAGACAAGGCAACGATCGGGCGATCGGGCTGTCGGCATCCAGGGTCAACCCAAAGCGCTCCTCCCGCCCCGCCGGTCGCGCGACGAGCTGCAGGATTTCGCCCGACGCACCCGATTGGGAAGTCAGGATGGCGGTGCGTGGGCGATCGGGCAGCGGCTGGGCCAGCAGTTCCGAGGCGACGATTGCCGTCGCGTCGATGCCCAGCGCGCGATAGACCGGCTCGGCCGCCCGGTTGACGAAATGGGAACCGCCCATGCCGATCAGCAACAGCCGGCTGCTGCGGCGGGCGCTCTCGGCGATGCGCGCCGCCACGGTCGCAGCACCGGCGAATGAGGCCAGCGCATCGCCATGCTGGCGGCGCATTTCCGCTTCGATCAGCGCCAAGCCCGATGATGGCGTCGCCCTTTCGATCATCCTCTCAGCCCTTCACGCCACCGGTGGAAAGCCCGGAGATCAGCGACTTTTGCAGGAAGAAGGCGATCAGCAGCGGCGGCAGGGCGGTGAGTACGCCGGCGGCCGAAATCAGCCCGTAATCGGTCGCCCGGCCGGCGGCAAAATCGCCGATCGCCACTGGCAGGGTCTTGGCCCGGAGGTCGGTGGTGTAAAGCAGGGCGTAGAAGAATTCATCCCAGGCCAGAAGCACGGCAAACAACGCAGCGGTGCCCAGCCCTGCCTTGGCGAACGGCAGGGTGACATGCCGGAGCACGCCGAACAGATTGGCGCCGTCCATTCGCGCGGCCTGCTCGATCTCGACCGGTACCTGATCGAAGTTCGATTTCAGCAGCCAGGTGACGAAAGGCAGCAGAATGGTGCAGTAGACGATGATCAGCGCCGCCACATTGTTCAGCAGGCCAAGAGCGCTGAACACCATGTAGATCGGCAGGATGAGGGCCACCGGCGGCATCATGTAGGTGCCGAGCACGGTGTAAAGCAGGCCCATGCGCCCGGGAAAGCGCGAGAAGCTGTAGGCGGCGGGGATCCCGGCGGCGAGCGCGATCGCGGTGGCCGAGAGCGAGATGACGAGGCTGTTGCGCAGCGCGTAGACGAATTCCTCGCCGGTCGAATGGGTCTCGATGGTGAGCAGCTTGCGATAGCGCGAGAAATCAGCCTCGTCTGGCAGCCAATGCAAAGGCAGGGTCGTCAGTTCCTTCGTGCTGCTGATGCTCATGATGAAGAGCCAGAGGAGCGGCGCCAGAGTGACGACGACCAGCACCACCACGGCGAAGTAGGTCAAAAGAACGGCCAGCAGGCGGCCGCGCCTGTTCATCGGGCGCGCTCCCGCTGCCGCAGCAGCATGATGTAGATCGCGATCATCACCGCGCTGGTCAGCGCCACGACCAGCGCGTAGGCGGCGCCGCTGCCGGCTCTGAGATAGCTGAAGGACTCCTGGTAGACGAAGAAGCTGACCGTCTTGGTGGCGTCCGCCGGCCCGCCGCGCGTCATGACATAGATGATGTCGAAGACCTTGAAGGCCTCGATCATGCGCAGAATGAGGGCAACGGTGAGAGGCCCCAGGATGTGCGGGAAGGTGATCTTCCAGAACCGCACCCAAGGGCCGGCTCCGTCCATCGCCGCCGCCTGATAAAGTTCGCGCGGGATGGTTTGCAGAGCCGCCAACACGATGAGCGCCACCAGCGGATAGTTCTTCCAGACGTCGGCGATAATCACCATGTTCATCGTTGCCTGCGGATCGCCGAGCCAGGAGCGATAGCCGGCGATTATCCCAAGCTGGCTGAGCAGCGCATTCAGGCTGCCGAATTCGGGGCTGTAGATCAGGCGCCACAATATGGCGTTGACGATGGTGGGGAGGGCCCAGGGCAACACCAGCAGCGCACGGACGATCGCTCGGCCGACGAATTTCCTATCCAGCAGCAGGGCGACCAGCACGCCAAGCAGGATCTCGGCCCCGACCGAGACGATCGTGAAGTAAAGCGTGCGACCGAAGGAGGCGGCGAAATCGGGGTCGGTCAGGACATAGTAGAAATTCTCCATCCCGACCCACTGCGTAGT
>JBGPNG010000456.1:0-2780 GCA_041487395.1 Dongiaceae bacterium | reverse complement strand
GGCGACTTTTGCCGAACGCGGTGTCGACAAAGCGCGGTTGCATAGGCTGAAGGCGCCGGCGGGGCTGGATCTGGGCGCCATCACGCCCGAGGAAATCGCCCTCTCGATTCTGGCCGAGATCGTGGCGGCGCATCGCCAGGGACATCCGCGCGGGAGCGTGACGCCCGCATGAGAAGCCCCGCCGCCTTCTCAATGTGGCTGCTGGGATGGGCCGGCATGGTCTTCGGCCTGGCGGTCGATTCTCGGTCCGTCACCGCGGGGGCGCTCGCGAACCTATGCAACGCCGCGCCGAACTCGCTTCTGTTCGGGATCGGCCGGCATCTGGAACTGCTGCCGGCGACCAATTTTGGGATGTTGCTGGGCAGCCTCGCGGCTAGCCTGTTCCTGGAAATGTCGGCGAGGCCATCGACGGCAGCAGGTTATCGATGGCCCGTCTTCCGCCGCATCGGCTTCAATCTTGCCTGCAATCTCGCCATGCTCGCCTGCATGGCGTTGGCCGGTTGCCTGGGGCCGGCATGGGCCGAGGCGCTCGGCCTTCAATGGGGCACGGCGACCATGGTGGCGGCGATGACGGTTGGCATGACCGGCGGCATGATTGCGACGGCCATATCGTTCCGTTTGGCGGCGGAACTCTGGGCCGATGTCGCGATGCCGGCTCCCCGCAGCGTCCAGAATTCGCTAACCGCCTAGATGCAAACGCTCGCCAGCGGCGGGAAGCCGTTGAAGCCGACGGCTGAATAGGTGGTCGTATAGGCGCCGGTCGCCAGGATCAAGACGCGGTCACCGGCCTTGAGCGCCAGCGGCAGCCGGCAGTCGCTCGTCTCGTAGAGAATATCCGCGCTGTCGCAGGTGGGCCCGGCGAGCACCACGGGGCCGGTCGCCGCGCCGTCATGGGCGGTCAGGATGCGATATTTGATCGCCTCATCCATGGTTTCGGCGAGGCCCTGGAATTTGCCGATATCGAGATAGACCCATCGGCGGCGGTCGCTGCCGCCCTTGTCGGCGACCAGCACGACTTCGGCCTGGATGACGCCGGCATCGCCGACGATGCCGCGGCCGGGCTCCACGATGATCTCCGGCACCGATGTGCCGAATCGCAGCCGAAGGGCGTCGCGGATCGTCTGACCATAGGCCTCGATCGGCGGCACCTCGCTGTGATAGCGCGAGGGAAAGCCGCCGCCGATATCCACCATGCGAAGCTGAACGCCGCGTACGGCGAGCCTCGCGAACAAGCTCGACGTTTCGGCCAGCGCCTTGTCGAACTGGCTAAGGTCGGTCTGCTGCGAGCCCACATGAAACGAAATGCCGTAGGCATCCAGACCCAGGCTCTGCGCCTGTACCAAAAGATCCTCGGCCATAGCCGGCTCGCAGCCGAACTTGCGCGACAACGGCCAATGCGCGCCCTCGCAGGTCATCAGGACGCGGCAGTAGACCCCGGCGCCGGGCGCGCTGAGGGCAAGTTTCTCGAGCTCGGCCTGGCTATCGAAGGCGAAGAGGCGAACGCCCTTGGCGTAGGCCGCCGCTATGTCGCGCTGCTTCTTGATCGTGTTGCCGTAGGAAATCCGCTCGGGTGTTGCACCCTGGGCGAGGCAGAGATCGATCTCGCCGGGGCTTGCCGTATCGAAACTGGCGCCGAGCTTGACCAGCCGCGCGATGATCTCCGCCGCCGGATTCGCCTTGACCGCATAGAAAAGCCGCGCCTTGGGCAGGGCCCGGGCGAGCTCGCGATAGTTATGCTCGACCAGATCGACATCGACGACGAGACAGGGCGACGGCAAATCCGCCGTTTCGAGATAGCGGGCGATGCGCGGCGGCAGCCCGCCGCGCTCGGCGGGCAGCTCCGCCATGCGGACAAGTGCCAGTGGCGCCTTCTTTTTGGCGCGGCCCGTGTCGCAAACGCTTCGGGATTTATCGGCTGGGCGTGAACGGGCACGGCGGCCCGGCTCGGAAGCGAACATCGTAAACACCCTTTAAGACCCGGCACTCGACCGGTGTGATCAAAAAGGACGCTTCCGTCGTTGCATAAACCAACTGGGGCCAGCGGCACGTGCGTGCGCGTCTTATGAGGTGCGAATATATGCACGCGACCGAGTCGGTACAAGCCAAGTTTTCATCCAAGGCGGCCGAGGCTCCCGATCGATAGCCCCGCAAATCGCCCGCTATTGCGCCGGCGCTCCCGGCGGCGTTGCCGGAACCGGCTTCCAACCGCGGCTGCAGGATTGGACGTAGGGGTAGTAACCCCGGGGATTGTCGCAGTAGTACCAATATTGCACCGGCGGCGGTGCCGCCGCGATGGCAGGCGGCTGTTGAATGATCGTGACAGGCGGCGGGGACGGCAGAACGTAGACAGGCGGATAATAGGGCGGGTAATAGGGATACGCATAAGCGTAGGACGGGTAGTAGGCGGGATAGTCGTAAAACCCGTAGCCGCCGTAATAATAGGCGGGCCAACCAAAGGAGAAGCTGAGCCGCGAGCCCCAGCAGCACCCGCCCCCATGCCAGTGGCCATGCCAACCGGCCTCGGCCGGCTTGGCCAGAGACAAGACCCCGAATGCCAGAAGCAGAGCGACGGCCAGGGGCCGGATGGCTCGTGCAGGAGCTGTAGGTGGAGCCGGGGCGTTGGGCATGGCGACCTTCCTCCAGGCTGTCTTTCGGGGGCAAGAGAATGCGCAAGATCAACCGGACGAGCCGCGCATCACCATGCAAGTTACCTGGCTTGCCGGCTATCATAAATCAAGCCGGGATTGCATGCAAAACGCCGTCTGCGGCGAGCCCGAGGC
>JBGPNG010000455.1:0-2783 GCA_041487395.1 Dongiaceae bacterium | reverse complement strand
CGCATGAGGTGTGGATCACCGGCTGCGGATTGATTTCGGCACTGGGCGAAGGCCGCGCCGCCCATTGGGCAAGCTTGTCCGATGCTGCGGCCTGGAAAGCGCGCATCGACAGCACGCGCTTTCCCCCGCACACCGTGCATCCGATGGTCGATCTCGAGCTGGACCGCTTCATTCCGCGCAAGGGCGATCAGCGCGCCATGGGCCCGCTGATGCATTACGGCTGTTACGCCGCGGGCATGGCGCTCGCCGAGGCTGGCGTCGCCGGCAACGAGGCGCTCCTCGCCTGCACCCATATGGTGGTGGCCGCCCCCGGGGGCGAACGCGACATCGCGGTCGATGAGCAGATCCTGGCGGCGCATGTCGACAAACCGAACAAGAGCGGTTGGCTCAACGAGATGCTGGCAACGGGGTTGCGGCCGACTTTGTTTCTCGCCCAGCTGCCAAATCTGTTCGCGGGCAATATCTCCATCGTTCATGGCGTCGCCGGATCGAGCCGGACTTTCATGGGCGAGGAATCGGCTGGTCATGATTCCGTTCGCATCGCCTGGGAGCGCATCGCGGCCGGTCAAGGCGAATTGTTTCTCGTCGGCGGCGCCTTCAATGCCGCGCGGCCCGAAATATTGCTGATGTTCGAGCCGTACGGCATGCTTCACGGATCCCCTGTGCCCGATCTCTGGCACCGCCCCCAGGCCGGCATGACCCTCGGCAGCGCCGGCGCCTTCCTGGTCATGGAATCGCGCCAACACGCCGAGAGCCGCGGGGCCCGGCCGCTTGCCCGCCTTTCCGCCGTTCAAGCGGAATATTCCGATCGCCGGCCCGGCAGCGCTGCAGGGTTGGCGGCCGGCCAGTGGCGCCGAATCGCCCCACAGCTGGAAGGCCGCGTGCCCGCCGTGCTGAGCGGCGCCTGCGGCGCCGGAGGCATTACCAGCGAGGAACATGACTTCCTGGCCGCCCTACCGCAGGCACCGGCGGTGCGCGGCACGGCCGCGGCCCTGGGCCACAGCATGGAAGCCTCTTTCCTCGCCAACCTCGGACTTGCTATCACCTGTATCGAACAGGGCCGGTTGTTTCCCGCTTTGTCGCCCGAAGAACCGATCGAGATGCGGGGCAAGGACGGGGCGAAGAGTCTGCTGGTCACCAGTTGGGGCCATTATCGCGGCGAGGGCATGGCGCTGATCGAGAGGGTTGCATGACAAAACCGGCGAACAAGCCGATCGCCGTTACCGGCGTCGGCATCGTGACGTCTCTCGGCATCGGCAAGGAAGAGAATTGGCGGCGTCTTTCCGGCGGCGAATCCGGCATCCATCGCCTGACCCGCTTCCCGGTGGACGGACTCAGGACGACGATCGGCGGCTCCGTCGACTTTCTGCCGGTGGCGGCTGCGGACACATGCGCACTCAGCTTCGAATTGGCCCGCTACGCGGCGAATGAGGCGATCGCCGAAAGCGGCATCGGCGAGCCGGGCAAATTTCCCGGGCAGATGTTCCTTGCCGCCCCGCCCATGGATCTCGAATGGAGCCATCGCTTCCGCTTGGCGGACCGGCAATCGGCCACCCAATATTCCGGGTTGATCGAGGCGGCGCGCCAGGATGCCGACTACATCCATCTTGATTGCATCAACGGCGGCGTGGCCAGCCGCCTGATGGCGGAATTCGGTCCCCAGGGTTCGCCGATTACGCTTTCGACCGCTTGCGCCTCGGGGGCCTCGGCCATTCAGCTCGGCGTCGAGGCCATTCGCCGCGGCGCTTGCGATACGGCGCTGGCCATCGGGACCGATGGTTCGATCCAGCCGGAAGCGCTCATCCGCTTCTCCCTGCTCTCCGCCTTGTCGACGGCGAACGACGAGCCGACGCAGGCTCCCAAACCCTTTTCGCGCAATCGCGACGGATTCGTCATGGCGGAAGGGGGTGCCGCCTTGGTGCTGGAAGACGCGGAGAAGGCAAAGGCCCGCGGCGCCAAGATCATCGCCTATATCCTCGGCTGCGGCGAAGCAGCCGATACCTTCCACCGCACACGAAGCAACCCGAGCGGCGCGGCCATCGTGCGCTGCATGCGCGAAGCGCTGGCCGATGCGAGCCTGGGAGCCGAGGATGTCGACTACATCAACGCGCACGGCACCGGCACGCCGGAAAACGACAAGATGGAATCCTTCGGCATCCAGCAGTTGTTCGGCGAGCGCGCAAGCCGCGTGCCGATTAGTTCGAACAAGTCGATGATCGGCCATACGCTGACGGCGGCGGGCGCGGTCGAGGCCAGCTTCTCCATCCTGACGCTCCGGCATCAACTGCTGCCGCCCACCATCAATCATCATCAGCCGGATCCGGCGATCCCACTGGACGTGGTGCCCAACAAAGCCCGTCCGGCCAAGGTTCGCACGGTTCTTTCCAACTCCTTCGGTTTCGGCGGACAGAACGTCAGCCTGGTGCTGGGCGCGGCCTAATACCGGCCATGCAAGCGCTTCGCCTGATCGAAGACGGCCGGCTCGCCCTCGAGGACGCGCCGGAACCGACCGCACCTGCGGCCGGCGAAGTCATCGTGCGCATGAAGACTGTAGCCCTCAACCACATCGACCTCTGGGGCTTTCGCGGCATGGCGTTCGCCAAGCGCCAATTGCCCATTATCGCCGGCGTCGAAGGGGCGGGCGAGATTGCCGCCGTCGGACCTGGGGTCGCCAACCGGCGGCCGGGCGATCCGGTCGTGCTCTATGCCGGGATGATCTGCGGTCATTGTCCTTCATGCCGGCGCGGCCGGGAAAACCTCTGCGAGAACATCGCCGACGGCGG
>JBGPNG010000454.1:0-2784 GCA_041487395.1 Dongiaceae bacterium | reverse complement strand
CATGGGCGCCTATTCCCCCGCACCCGCCGCCACGGCCGTCATCGAAAGCGAAATCATGGGCACGATCATCCGGCCGACGATCGCCGCCATGGCCCGGGAAGGCCGGCCCTTCAAGGGCGTGCTCTATGCCGGCATCATGCTGACCAAGGCGGGGCCGAAACTGCTCGAATACAACATCCGCTTCGGCGATCCAGAATGCCAGGTGCTCTGCGTGCGGCTGATGTCCGATCTATTGCCTGCCCTGATCGCGTCGCGCGACGGGTTGCTCGATCAATTCGATCTGCGCTGGCTGCCGCAGGCAGCGCTCAGCGTGGTCATGGCGGCCAGGGGTTATCCCGGCGCCTATGAAAAAGGCAGCGAGATTCGCGGCTTGGAAAAGGCCGCAAAACTTCCCGGCGTCACCGTCTTCCATGCCGGGACCCGGCGCAGTGAAGACGGCCGCTTGTTGGCCAACGGCGGACGCGTGCTGAACGTAACCGCGCTCGGCGCCGATGTCGCGCAGGCTCAAGCCCAAGCCTATCGAGCGGTCGATCTGATCGACTGGCCCGGTGGATTTTGCCGGCGCGACATCGGCTGGCGGGCGATCGGCAGAGGCGGATAGGCAAATGTCCCGGCCCTGGCGGGTCCTTCGCCTTTGCGCCATCATGGCGCCGCCATGACCGACAACCTCTTCGCCGCCGATTACAAAAACCAGCCCTATTGGTGGGACGCAGCTCCTCAGCCTGTCTTGCCACCCATAGCGCCGCCCGCCGCTTGCGACGTTGCCATCGTCGGCAGCGGCTATACGGGGCTTTCCGCCGCCATCGAACTTGCCCGCGGCGGACGGCATGTGGTCGTGCTCGATACCGAGGATGCCGGCTGGGGCTGGTCCACCCGCAACGGCGGGCAGGTCTCGACATCCATCAAGCCCGGGTTCGACGAATTATCCGGGCAGCACGGCAAGGACCTCGGCTTTCGTATCCGGCGCGAAGGCATCAACGCGCTGGCCTGGATCGATGAGTTCATCGCCCGGGAAAAGATCGATTGCGATTGGCAGAGAGTCGGCCGCTTCCACGCCGCCCATAACGCCGCCGCCTTCGAGACCCTGGCCCATGACGTGGCCCATCAGGCCAAGGGCCTGGAGGTGGAGGCCCATGTCGTGCCGCGCGCCGAACAGCGCAGCGAGATCGGCAGCGACCGCTATTGCGGTGGCGTCGTTTTCCCCGCCCACGCCGCGCTCCATCCCGGCAAATATCATCGGGGCATGCTGGTTTGCGCGCAAACGGCCGGTGCCACCGTCATCGGCCGCTGTCCGGCGATCGCGATCCAGCGCGACGGCCAGAGCTTTCGCCTGACCACGCCGCGCGGCAGCTTGCAGGCGCGCGACGTGGTCGTCGCGACCAACGGCTATACGGGCAGGCTGACACCCTGGCTGCGTCGGCGCGTCATTCCCATCGGCAGCTACATCATCGCCACGGAAATGCTCGACCCCGCATTGGCCCAGCGACTGGTGCCCAAGAATCGGGTGCTGAGCGATACCCGCAAGCTGGTCTTCTATTACCGCCTGTCGGAGGATCGCCGCCGCATGCTGTTCGGCGGCCGGGTCGCCCTCAATGAGACCGATCCGCGGGTCAGCGCGCCCCGGCTCCATGCCCATATGACGCGCATCTTTCCCGAACTGGCCTCGACCAAGATCAGCCATAGCTGGATGGGGTTCGTCGCCTTCACCTTCGACACATTGCCCCATATCGGGCGCCAGCAGGACGGCATCCATTACTGCATGGGCTATTGCGGCTCCGGGGTTTCGCTGGCGACATATTTTGGCGCCAAGCTCGGTCAGCAGCTTCTGGGCAAGGCCGAGGGCCGCACGGCGCTGGACGGCATCCAATTCCAGACCCGGCCGTTCTATACCGGCGACCCCTGGTTCCTTTCCGCGGCCATCGTCTATTACCGATTGCGGGACCGGCTGAATATTTAGGCGACCCTCACCCTCCCGCCCAAGCGCGGTAGAGGGAATCTTTAAGGCTCCCTCGCCCGCTTGCGGGAGAGGGTTGGGGTCAGGGTGACTTTCTTCGAACTCGCGATGCGCGGCTATCGCTTCGCGTGGAAGAACGCCTGCAGCAATTCCGCCGCCCGTCCCTCGCCGATGCCGCCATAGACTTCCGGCCGGTGATGGCAGGTGGCCTGGGCAAAGAATCGCGGGCCATGCTCGACGGCTCCGCCCTTGGGATCGGCAGCGCCGAAATAAAGCCGGCGCAGGCGCGCCAAGGAGATCGCCGCCGCGCACATGGCGCAGGGCTCCAGCGTCACATAGAGATCGGCGTCGACCAGGCGCTTGGCGCCCAGGACCTCGGCGCCGGCCCGAATCGCCAGCATTTCCGCATGGGCCGTCGGATCGCCCAGCTCCTCCACCCGATTGCCGGTTCGGGCGAGAACCTCGCCGCTCCGGCTATCGACCAGCACGGCGCCGACCGGAACCTCGCCGCGGGCGGATGCCGCCTCGGCCTCTTTCAGCGCCAAATCCATGGTGGAGTGTTTGGCATTCATGGCGGCCAATTGAGCCCCCGGCGGCGTTGAGGTCAACGGGGCATATTGGTATAGGATGCGCCGCGACCAGCGAGGATATTGCCCGTGGCCAAGACCTTCGATTTCGATCGCCCGCTGCTGCTCGACGGCGGCACGGGGCGCGAACTGCGCCGGCGCGGCGTGCCGATCCTCGACACCATCTGGTCGGCCAATGCGCTGGTGGTAGCACCCCATACCGTGCGCGAGGTGCATCTCGACTACATCGCCGCCGGGGCCGAT
>JBGPNG010000453.1:0-2794 GCA_041487395.1 Dongiaceae bacterium | reverse complement strand
GATCGCCTCGCGGCCGCCCTCGGCGACATCGCGGACCAGCGCCTCGTTCTGCCGGCGCAGGAGATCGGCAAGGGATTCGTTGTGGTGGGTCAGTGCTTCGCTCAACGAGCGGCCCTGCGCTTCGATCGAGCGGGTCAGATCGAGCGCGCGGCGATCCAGGGTGGCGCTCAATTCCTTTGCCGCCTCGGCGGTCTCCGCCGCGGTGTTGCGCAAGCCTTGCACGTTGTCCTGCAGATTGGCGCGCAAGCCGGCGCCGATATCGTTGGCTTCCAGTGCCGCTCTGGCGAGGTCGGACAGATGCGATTGCATCAGGGCTTGTGCCTGCTGACCTTGGGCGACGAGCAGGTCGAACAGGCCGTTCATGGCGTCGACCTTGCCCTTCAGTTTAGCCTCGACCTCCGTCGCCGCGCGGTCGGCGGCACCGATCAGAAGCTCGGCCTGACCTTTCGTCGTCTCGGCAAAATAGTCGCCGGCGGCACCGAACGCGGCGGCGAGAGCTGCCCCTTGTTCGCGCGAGGATCGGGCGAAGGCGGCGGGCTGGGCTGCCAACTTGTCGCTGAGTGCCGCCAGCTCATCGGCCGGGTCGCCCAACGCGCGCCGTGCCGCTTCGACCTGGGCGGCAAAACTCGCGGCCTGGTCTTCCAGGCGCCGCCCGGCGTCGGCAAGCTGGATTTCGAGATCGGCGACGTGGCTGCGCAGCGCCTTGCCCACATTGCCGATGCGTCCGTCGAAGGCGGCCGTTTCGTCGGCCAAGCTTGCCTGCGATGCATTCACTTTGCCGACCACCTGATCGGCCAAGGCGGAGATCTGTCTTGCCTGGGCTTCGAGTGCGGCGCCGGTTGCCTGCAATTGATCCTGCGCGCGATCGCTCGCGGCGTTCAGAACCTCGACCTGCCGGCGCAGCGCGTCGGCGATGCGCATGGTCTTGGCTTCGGCATCGGTCAGCGGATAGGAGAGACGGCGCAGCTCGGCCTGGAGCGCCTCCGTATACTGCTGCACGTCCGTGCCGCGCTTCAGGAAGGCCAGGAAGAGCCAAAGAAAACCAAGCGGCGCCGTGAGCCCGGCGAGAAGCCCGCCCTGCTCGCTCGGCAGCAGCACTTCCACATTGCCCCAGCCGATCTGGGTATCGATGTAGACGATGAAGGCGATGAGCCAAACCAGCGAAAGGAAGATCCCGATGCCGAAGGTGGTCCGGTTCGGTCCGTCGTCGAGGAGGCGCATCGGCGGGCCGGCCTAGGCGGCGAGCCGGCGGCGGCGGATCAGGCTAAGAATCTCGGCCGCCGCCTGGGGAATATTGGTGCCGGGGCCATAAATCGCGGCCACGCCGACTTTGCGCAGAAAATCATGGTCCCGGAGCGGGATGACGCCCCCGCAGACGACGAGCACGTCGCGTGCATTGGCCGCGGCCAGGGCCTCGATCAACTGCGGGACAAGGGTCTTGTGCCCGGCCGCCTGGGTCGAAACGCCGACCACATGGACGTCGTTCTCGATCGCCTGGCGTGCGGCTTCCTCCGGCGTCTGGAACAAGGGCCCGATATCCACGTCGAATCCGATGTCGGCAAAGGCGGTTGCGATCACCTTGGCGCCCCGGTCATGGCCGTCCTGGCCCAGTTTCACCACCAGCATGCGCGGCCGGCGTCCGCGTTCTTCGGCGAAGGCCGCGACATCCTGCTGGATGCGCCGGAACTCCGGATCGCCGTCATAGGCGGCGCCATAGACGCCGGCGATGGCCCGCGTCGTCGCCCGGTGGCGCGAGAAGATTTTTTCCAGTGCTGCCGATACCTCGCCGACGGTCGCTCGCGCGCGCATGGCGTCCACGGAGAAGGTGAGAAGGTTCCCATCCCCCGATGCGGCCTGGCACAGCGCATGCAAGGCCGCCTCCACCTTTGCCGGATCGCGGTTCGCTTTCACCTGGGCCAAACGCGCGATCTGGGTTGCCCGCACTTTGCTGTTGTCGATGTCGAGAATGTCGATCGTGGGTCGCTCGGCGGAGCGATACTTGTTGACGCCCACGATCACTTCCTCGCCCCGGTCGATGCGCGCCTGGTGCATCGCCGCTGCTTCCTCGATGCGCAGCTTCGGCATGCCGGCTTCGACCGCGCGGGTCATGCCGCCTAGCTTCTCCACCTCGGCGATCAGTTTCTCGGCCCCGGCGACCAGGGAGGCCGTCAAGGATTCGAGGTAATAGCTGCCGGCGAGGGGATCGACGGTGCGGGTGACGGCGCTCTCCTCCTGAAGGATCAACTGGGTGTTGCGGGCGATCGCGGCCGAAGCCGGCGTGGGCAGCGCCAGCGCTTCGTCGAAGGCATTGGTGTGCAGCGATTGGGTGCCGCCGAGCACCGCGGCCAGCGCCTCGATCGTGGTGCGGATGACGTTGTTGTAGGGGTCTTGTTCCGTCAGGCTGACGCCGGAGGTCTGGCAATGGGTGCGCAGCGCCAGGCTCGCCGGGTCGTTCGGCGCAAACGGCTTCATCAGCCTGGCCCAGAGCAGGCGTGCCGCGCGCAGCTTGGCGATCTCCATGAAGAAGTTCATGCCGATGCCGAAGAAGAAGGAGAGGCGGGGAGCGAAGGCATCGATGGCGAGCCCGCGCGAGAGCGCGGCGCGCACATAGTCGAGCCCGTCGGCCAAGGTGAAGGCGAGCTCCTGCACCGCGGTCGCGCCGGCCTCCTGCATGTGGTAGCCGGAAATCGAGATCGAGTTGAACTTCGGCATATGCTTCGTCGTGTACTCGATGATGTCGGTGACGATCCGCATGCTCGGGCCGGGCGGGTAGATGTACGTGTTGCGGACCATG
>JBGPNG010000452.1:0-2803 GCA_041487395.1 Dongiaceae bacterium | reverse complement strand
GCTTGAAGCGCTCGCGCGTCCAAGCCTGCACCCGCTCCAGAGCCTCGAGGTGGCCGGGGCTTGTCTTGAACGCGCCCAGTCGGAGGGGACCCGCGTTCCCACGGGCACGCATTGGCGCGCGCTCGCCGGACTGGTCTTGTCCGGACGATAATGTCTGGAAGGCGTCCTTCTGGTCGGTCACTGCTCCACTTCCGCCAACAGGTCATCCACGGCTCATTCTTGACTATGCATTATCATAAACAACCGACCGGAACCGACCGGCAGATCATGGAATGACCATGTCATGCTGCCCGCGGCAAGTGCGACATTTGACGTGAACTTGGCCGCCATTAAGAGTATTTTGTGCACACGCGGTATCAACCAGACTGACGGAGAGCGGTGGTGGGGTCGAAAGTTTCATTGCGGGTGGCGTTTGCTGTGATGGCCATTGCGACCCTCGGTGCACAGCCGACGCAGGCTCAATCGGTCGCAGACTTCTACAAGGGCAAGACGGTCACCATGATCGTCGGCGGGAGCGAGGGTGGCGGCTACGACACCTTGGCGCGCGCCATCGGCCGTTTCATCGGCAAGCACGTTCCGGGCAATCCATCGATTGTCGTCAAGAACATGCCCGGCGCGGGCGGCCTGCTCGCCATGAATTACCTCTACAACACGGCCGACAAGGACGGCAGCGTGATCGGGCTCGTGGAAAACAATACGCCGCTCGCGCCGCTGCTTGGCGCCAAGGAAGCCCGTTACGATTCGACCAAGTTCAATTGGCTCGGCACGCCCAGCGTCGAAGTGGCCCTGGTGCTGGTGTGGCACACGGTGCCGGTGAATTCGCTCGAGGACCTCAAGACCCAGGTCACCACCATGGGTGCGTCGGGCACGCAGTCCGCGCAGGCCTTCTACTTGCGGATCCTGAATGCGGCGCTCGGCACCAAGATGAAGCTCGTCAGCGGCTATCGGGGACTGAACGACATCTTTCTCGCGATGGAGCGCAGCGAGATCGACGGCTTTCCTAGCGTCTACTACAGCGCGCTCACCTCGACGCGGCCGAAATGGCTGCCCGACCGCCTGGTCAAGGCTATCCTCCAGTACGGGCCCGAGCGGCTCAAGGAGATGCCCGACGTGCCGTTCGTGTCGGATCTCATCACCAATCCCGACGACAAGCTGCTGATGGATGCGGCGAACGCGCCGCAGGCGCTGGGACGGCCGCTGGTCATGCCGCCCGGCGTCCCCGCCGACCGCTTGGCCGCCATGCGCAAGGCTCTGGCCGACACGCTTGCCGATCCCGCGTTCAAGGCGGACGCCGACAGGATCGGACTGATCGTAAATGCGCCGCGAACCGGTCAGCAGCTTCAGGAGGTGATCGAGCACGCTTACACGACGCCTTCCCGCGTGATCGACCGATTGCGCAAATTGAGCAACCCGGAAGGCCATTGAGCAGCCCTGCTGGGCCTCAACTCCTTGCTGGCCTCGTAGCATCTCGCCTATCTTCGGATTCGCCGACAACGGCAGGCGGCAGGGGCATCCGGCCGCGGGACGAGGAGTTTCCGACAACATGAAGATGTCGGAGCTGAAGCAGTGTGGCTGATTGGGAGGATCGACTGATGCGAAATCATGTCCTGGTGGCTCTAACCGTAGCGGCCGGCCTCCTCATTGGCGCTGGCGCACAGGCCCAGCAGCCCACGCCGCCCGCCGCCCCGCCGCCTCCGCCCCCGGAATACGGTCTGCCGCTTAACAACGAGCAGGCCAAGGCGGCGGCGGCCGCGGCCTTGGAAGAGGCGAAGAAAAACAGCTGGCGGATGGCCGTCGCAGTCGTTGGGCCGGACGGAGAACTCATCTATTTCGAGAAGATGGACGGAACCCAGAATGCATCCGCTGCGCTCGCGCTTCGCAAGGCGCGCAGTTCGGCGCTTTTCCGCCGGCCGAGCAAGGCGTTCGCGGATCAATTCGCCGCGGGCAATACCGGTTTCATGAGCTTCCCGGATGAGGCACGACCCATCGCCTCGGAAGGAGGCATCCCGATCATCGTGAACGGCAGGCTCATCGGCGCGATCGGCGCCAGCGGCGGCACCGGCCAGCAGGACGGAGTCGCGGCTACGGCCGGTGCCAACGCGGTGAGGTGATCGCCCCATAAGTCGATAGAATCGTTGGGGTATTTGGCGGCGACCGGGCTGGCTCCAGCGGCTCTCATAAAATATCCGCGAGCCGTAACCCGGCGGGGCCTGGTTACGTATAATGAAGGAACATTCGGCACGCTTTGCCCGTTTCGTCGCCTGCGAGTCTCGATTTCTCCAACCCCGGATTGGGCATGCCGCCCGCGACCTCGTCACCCGCCATTCATCGCCTTCGGGATGAAGGCAATGTTGCGGCAGTTCGACCCGCCAAGCCCGCGCTGAATGATTCGCGGACGATCGCGGTCGAGGCCTTCCGTACCGTGCGCACGGAAACCGAGCGCCGCGCGGCGCCGCTCGGCCCGGAAGACCAGGTCGTGCAGTCGATGCCCGATGCGAGCCCGACCAAATGGCATCGGGCGCACACGACCTGGTTCTTCGAGCAGTTCCTGCTGGTCCCGCATCTCTCCGGCTATCGGGTCTTCGACGAGCAATTCTCCTACCTGTTCAATTCCTATTACGTCGCCGCCGGGCCTCGACACGCGCGGCCCAGGCGCGGCCTCATTACGCGACCGGACAACGGCCGCGTCGCCGAGTATCGCGCGCATGTCGACGCGGCCGTCGAACGACTGGTCGCGAGCGCCGATGATTCCCGCCTTGCCGAAGTAATGCGGGTCCTCGAGATCGGTCTCAACCACGAGCAG
>JBGPNG010000451.1:0-2813 GCA_041487395.1 Dongiaceae bacterium | reverse complement strand
CTTCCCGCCGCATGGAACAGCGGCCCGCCGGAAGGCTTGAGACGCTGCTTCACCAGTCGCGCCAGATCCTGCACATCGCCGCCCGCGCTCTCGACCGCGCTGAATCCCGCCGCGCGCGCCGCCGCAGCCGTGGCATCGCCCACGGCCAACACGCCGATGTCGCGACGCGCGGAAAGCCCGGCGAAGGCGCGCACGCCATTGGCGCTGGTGAAGAGAAGCGCCTGCACGCCGTAGAGATCGGTTGCCAGCCGCGCCGCTGCCGCCGGCACAGCCTGGATCGTCAAGAGGGGCTCGATGACCGTGGCGATGCCGCGCGCGGCGAGCGCCTCGGCCAAGGGCTGGGCATCTTCCTCCGGACGGGTGATGAGAGCGGTCAGGGTCACCGGAACTATCTCCAGATGGCAGCGAACGCGGGGCCGGCGTTGCGGCGCAAAGCTTCGCCTGCCGCTCGGCCCAAGTCCACCGCCTCGGCGATGGAATTCACCGCCCTACGGCGCTCGTCGCGCTGGACGGCGCTGCCGTCGGGCAAAGCGATGAGGGAGCGCAGGCGCAAAATCCCGCCTTCTTCATGCTCGGCCAGTGCGGCGATGGGCGTATGGCAGGAACCGTCGAGCACGGCCAGACAGGCGCGCTCCGCATTCACGGCGAGTTCGGTCGCGCGATCGTCGAGGAATGCCAGCAATTCCTTCGCGCCGCTATCGCCGGCGCGAATCTCGACGCCGAGCGCGCCCTGGGCGACCGCCGGCAGCATCTCCTCCGTCGAGAGGATCGCGGTTGCCTTGTCCGCCATGCCCAGCCGAATCAGCCCGGCCAGCGCCAGAAGCGTGGCATCGACGGTGCCGGCGGCGAGCTTGGCAAGCCTGGTGCCCACATTGCCGCGCAATGTGGCGACCTGAAGATCGGGGCGCAATGCCAGTATCTGCGCCTGGCGGCGCAGGGAAGATGTCCCGACGCGGGCGGCCCTGGGCAGGTCCGCGAGGCTCTTCCCATGGGCCGAGAACAGCGCATCGCGCGGGTCTTCGCGCGCCAGCAGGCAACCGATGACGAGACCGTCGGGGAGAAACGTCGGCATGTCCTTCATGGAGTGGACGGCGAGGTCGATGCGGCCGTCCAACAGGGCCTCCTCGATCTCCTTGGTGAACAGCCCCTTGCCGCCGATCTCGTCAAGCTTGCGATCCTGTATCCGGTCGCCCGTGGTCTTGATGACGGTGATTTCCGCCAAGGGCCGATGGGGATGTGCGGCCGCCAAACGGTCGCGCACCATGCCCGCCTGGATCAGCGCCAAGGGGCTGCCGCGCGTGCCGATGCGCAAGCTTTTTTCCGCTTCCGTCATGGCGCTAGCTTTAGGGCCTGACTCCGGCCGGTGCAAGCCGAGCGGAGCGCCACCCCCACCCGCCCGGCGCTTCGCGCCGGGCCCCTCCCTCTCCCACTTCGTGGGCGAGGGATAGGAGGGCGGGAGAGGGCCGGGGTGAGGGTGGTGGCTGCTCCTTTGCGTGATACGGAAGACGCACCGACGCAGAATTTGACCCTGCGACAAATTGGCCTAATGTCCGCGGCCATGATCGTTCTGGGCCTGGAGACGAGTTGCGACGAGACGGCGGCGGCGGTGGTCGACGCCGATCGGCGCATCGTCGCCGAGACGATCCTCTCCCAACTGGATGAACACCGGCCCTATGGCGGCGTGGTGCCGGAGATCGCCGCGCGCAGCCATCTGGACCATCTCGACCGCTTGATCGAGCGCACGATGAGCGATGCCAAGCTCGGCTTCGGCGATCTCGCCGGGATCGCGGCCACGGGCGGTCCGGGCCTGATCGGGGGCGTGATGGTGGGCGTGATGACGGCCAAGGCGATTTCCGCCGTGCGCAATCTGCCCTTCATCGCGGTCAATCATCTGGAGGGCCACGCGCTGACCGCGCGCCTCACCCACAATCTCGCCTTTCCCTATCTGCTGCTTCTCGTCTCCGGGGGACATTGCCAACTGCTGCTGGTGCAGGATGTGGGGCGCTACAAGCGTCTGGGCACCACCGTCGACGACGCGGCGGGCGAGGCCTTCGACAAGGCGGCCAAGCTGCTGGTGCTGGGCTATCCAGGCGGGCCGGCGATCGAGCGGGCCGCCGCGGCCGGCGATCCCGAGCGCATATCTCTGCCGCGGCCGATGCTGGGCCGGCCCGGCTGCGATTTCTCATTTTCCGGTTTGAAGACGGCCTTGCGCCACCAATTGACCAAGCCGGCACCGGGTGCCGCTTCGGATCTGGCGGCGAGCTTCCAGGCCGCGGTGATCGATTGCCTGGCCGATCGCACCGCCCACGGAATCGAGATCGCCAAATCGCTAGCGCCGGTGACGGCACTGGTGGTTGCCGGTGGCGTGGCCGCCAACGAGGCGTTGCGTCGGCGTCTGGAGCAGGTTGCAGCCGAAAGCGGGCTTGCCATGGTCGCCCCACCGGCCAAGCTCTGCACCGACAATGCGGCGATGATCGCCTGGGCCGGCATCGAGCGTCTGCAACGCGGCCTCGTCGACGGCCTCGATTTCGCCCCTCGACCGCGCTGGCCGCTCGACCCCACGGCCAAGCCCGGCGCACGGGCCTGACGGCAATAGGCCCGCTGGCGCGCGAGCGATTGGGAAGCTAGGCTCCAGTTCTTCCAAGAGGAGAGCCATGCATTACGTTCTTTATTGCCTCGACAAATCGGGCCATAGCCGGATCCGCGCCGACAACCGCAACGCCCATCTCGACTATCTGAAGAAATTCGGCGATGCGATCTTCGCCGCCGGGCCGCTGCTGGACGATGCGGGCACGGGAATGATCGGCAGCCTG
>JBGPNG010000450.1:0-2814 GCA_041487395.1 Dongiaceae bacterium | reverse complement strand
GTTCGGCCTCAGCCTGGTGCTGGCCCAGCGCACGGCGGCGGAACTGGGCGTCCCCCTGGGCCTCGACGTGGAGAAGGACGAGCTCGCCTTTTTCCCCTTGCTCTATTGGCGCGTACCGGCGGATCCGGCACCACTCTCGGCGAACGCCGCCAAGCGGCTGAGCGAATATTTGCGCCATGGCGGCATCATCATGTTCGACACCGCCGATCAACTGGGGTTCGGCGGCAACGGTGCCGGAAGTTTGCGCCATCTGCTGCGCGACATGGATGTGCCACCCCTTGTTCCGGCCCCACCGGACCACGTGCTGACCAAGGCATTCTACCTGCTGCGCGATTTTCCCGGCCGCTATGACGGCGGAGTCATCTGGGTCGAACAGGGCGAAGGCCGGGTCAATGACGGTGTCTCGGGCGTCATCATCGGATCGAACGACTGGGCCGGAGCCTGGGCCATCGACGAAGCGGGGCGTTCGCTTTACGCCACCGTGCCCGGCGGCGATCGGCAGCGCGAATTGGCCTATCGCTTCGGCGTCAATCTGGTGATGTATGCGCTCACCGGAAACTATAAATCCGACCAGGTCCATGTTCCGGCGATTCTGGAAAGGCTGGGGCAATGAGCATCGGCTCCCTCAGTCTGCAATTCGCCCCGCTTCTGCCATGGCCGTTCCTGATCGCGGCCGCATCGTTGGCGATTGCCTTGCTGGTCTTCAGCTTCTGGCGCCGGGCGCGCGGCGGCCTGTGGCGCCTCCTCGCCTTTGCCGCCATCCTGGGGGCGCTGGCCAATCCCTCGGCGGTGCGGGAGGATCGCAAATATCTCGACGCCGTCGCCGTCGTGGTGGTCGACGATTCGGAAAGCCAGAGCGTGCCGCCGCGGCGCGAGCAGACCGCGGCCGCCCTTGCCGAGGTCGAGAAGCGGATCAAGAACTTGCAGGGCTTGGAGCTGCGCGTCATCCACGCCGGCAACGATCCGGGCAGCGAGGCCGGCGACGGCGGCGGGACGCGCCTGTTTGCCGCCCTCGCCAGGGGAATCGCCGATCTGCCGGCGAGCCGCATCGCCGGGGCCATCGTCATCAGCGATGGACAGATCCATGACGTGCCGGCCGATCTCGACGCGTTGGGATTCCATGCACCGGTGCATCTGCTGCTGAGCGGCCTGCCCGACGAAGCCGACCGCCGCCTCGTAGTCGTTGCCGCACCCAGCTTCGGCCTCGTCGACAAATCGGCGGCCTTCAAGCTCCGGATCGACGATCCGGCGGCCCCCGCGGGCAGCCAGGCGATGCTCGGCATCCTCAAGGACGGCAAGCCGCTGCCGCCCTTCTTCATGCCCGTCGGCCAGGACATGCCGATCGATCTCGCCATCGACCACGGGGGACAGAACATCTTCGAATTCTCGTCCGAGCCGGGGCAGAAGGAACTGAGCCTGGCCAATAATTCCGCGGTGGTGCTGGTCAACGGCGTGCGCGATCGCTTGCGCGTGCTGCTGATCTCGGGCGAGCCCCACGCGGGCGAGCGTGCCTGGCGCGCGCTGCTGAAATCCGACCCCTCCGTCGATCTCGTCCATTTCACCATTCTGCGTCCGCCGGAGAAGCAGGATGCGACGCCCATCAACGAACTATCCCTGATCGCCTTTCCGGTCCGTGAATTGTTCGAACTGCGCCTGAAGGATTTCGATCTCGTCATCTTCGATCGATATCGGCGCGAAGGCGTGTTGCCGCGGGCTTATTTCGAGAACATCGCGCACTACGTCGAACAAGGCGGCGCGTTGCTCGATTCGGCCGGGCCGGCCTTTGCCTCGCCCTACAGTCTCTACCGCTCGCCTCTCGGCGATGTCTTGCCGGCCGAGCCCACGGGCCAGGTGTTGGAGCAGCCCTTTCTGCCCGAACTCACCTCTCAGGGCCGGCGCCATCCGGTAACATTCGGCCTGGAGGGTGCCGGCGCGCCGGGCCATTCGGCGACCTGGGGCCGTTGGTTCCGGCAGATCGAGGCGACGACCCATGAAGGGGTCAATGTGATGAGCGGGATCGGCGATCGGCCGCTGCTCGTCCTCAACCGCGTCGGCAAAGGCCGCACGGCGGAGATTCTGAGCGATCAGATCTGGCTTTGGTCGCGTGGCTATCAAGGCGGCGGGCCGCAGGCCGAACTGCTGCGCCGTGTCGCCCATTGGCTGATGAAGGAACCCGATTTGGAGGAAGAGGATCTCAAGGCCAGCGTCGTCGACGGTCGGATCGAGATCGTGCGGCATAGCCTGAGCGACAAGCCCGTCACGGTGCATGTCACCTCGCCCAACGGCAGCAAGGCCGACGTCGATCTGAAAGATCAAGGCGATGGCCGGCAGACCGGCAGCATGGCGGTGGAGGAAACCGGACTCTATCGCCTGACCGACGGCGCGCATCTGGCCTTCGCCGCCAGCGGGCCGCTCAACCCGCTCGAAATCGCCGACCTGCGCTCGACGACGGAAAAGATGCAGCCGCTGCTCGACGCTTCCGGCGGCCGCGCTTTTCGCCTGGCCGGACGCTCGCTGCCGGAAATCCGCAAAGTTTCGGTGGGCGACGCGACCGGCGGCAGCAATTGGCTCGGCCTCGTCGGCAGCGCGGATTACACCGTCACCGGCATTCGCCAGCTATCGCTGATCCCCACCTTCGCCGGGCTTCTCTTCGGTCTTGGCGCGTTGGTTCTGGCCTGGCGGCGCGAAGGCCGCTAGTGGTTCGATGCCAACGGATGACTCCCATCCGTTGGCTGAATCGACCCACTAATTATTTGATCCGGTGGTCTCATTCACTTAACGCTTCGGTAGGAAACGTCGGGATCGGACCACTAG
>JBGPNG010000449.1:0-2821 GCA_041487395.1 Dongiaceae bacterium | reverse complement strand
GCCGAAATTGAGAGCGTCGGGGCGCCGGTGGGGGAAAGCCTGGCCAGCCGGGCCGCCGCGCTGGCGGCGGTTATCGTCGGGCGCCATGGTTTCACCGGCGATCGCGCGACCTATGACGATCTGCGCAATGCCAACCTCATCAGCGTCATTGATCGCCGCCGGGGCCTGCCCGTGGCGCTTGCCATTCTCTATATCCACGCGGCGCGCGCCGTCGGCTGGCCCATGGAGGGCCTGAACTTCCCGGGCCGAGTCCTGGTTCGCCTAGGCGCGCCCGACGGCCGCGCCGTTCTCGATCCCTTCGAGAACGGCGAGATCCGCGATGCCGCCGCCTTGCGTGAATTGTTGAAGCTTGGCGCCGGCGCCTCGGCCGAGCTGGCGCCCGAGCATTTCACCGCGGCCGGGAATCGCGACATCCTTCTGCGCCTGCAGAACAACATCAAAGTGCGCCTGCTCCAGGCCGACGATATCGAGGGCGCGGCCAGCATCCTCGAGCGCATGCTGCTGATCGCGCCCAAGGAGCCGTTGCTTTGGCTGGAGGCCGGCGGGCATTATGCCCGCCTCGGCAATCTGCGCGCGGGTATCCAGGCCGCCGAACGTTGCCGGGGGCTCGCGGCCGAGGAGAGGCTCCGGCAGCGGGCCGAGGCGTTGCTGCGGGAGCTGAAAAGCAAGCTGAACTAGGCTCCACTGCTGCCGCCCTGTTCGGCGCCCATCCTTGCGACAGGTGCCGGATGGGGAACTCACATCAAGACGGGATCTTGTGCATGAGCCTTGCCGTTGCCATCCAGATGGATCCGATCGAGAACGTCAATATCGACTCGGATTCAAGCTTCGTCCTGGGCCTCGAGGGGCAGCGCCGGGGCCATGCGCTGTTTCACTACCTGCCGCGCGACATGTTTTTCCGCGAGGGACGAGTGTTCGCCACCGCGCGCCCCATGCGCCTCAAGCGCGAACACGGCAATCATCACGAGATGGGCAAGGCGGAGCTTCTCGATCTGGCGGGGTTGGATGTCATTCTGATGCGCCAGGATCCGCCCTTCGACATGGCCTATATAACTGCCACCCATCTGCTCGAGCATATTCATCCGGCGACCCTGGTAGTGAACGATCCGGTCCATGTCCGCAATGCGCCGGAAAAGCTCTTCGTCACCCATTTCGAGGGGCTGATGCCGCCGACGTTGATCGCCTCCGATCCCCGCCAGATCCGCGCCTTTCGCGCGGAACACAAAGACATCATCGTGAAGCCTTTGTTCGGCAATGGCGGGGCCGGCGTCTTCCACATCACGCCGGACGACGAGAATCTGAACGTCGTGATCGAGCTGTTCACCCAGCTCTATCGCGAACCCGTGATCGTGCAACGCTATCTGCCGGAGGTGCGCCAGGGCGACAAGCGGATCATCCTGATCGACGGCGAGGCGGTGGGGGCCATCAACCGGGTGCCTCCAGCCGGCGAGGCGCGCTCCAACATGCATGCCGGCGGCAAGCCCCAGCCGGCCACGCTGACGCCCCGGGAGCGCGATATCTGCACCGCCATTGGCCCGGCCCTGAAACAGCGGGGCCTGATCTTCGTGGGCATCGACGTCATCGGCGATTATATGACCGAGATCAACGTCACCTCTCCCACCGGGCTGCAGGAGATCAACCGCTTCGACGGGGTCCGGCTCGAGGAGCGCATCTGGGACGCCATCGAGGCCAGGCTGCCCGCCCGGCGCCGCTAGTGGTTCGATGCCAACGGATGAATCCCATCCGTTGGCTGAATCGACCCACTGATTATTTGATCCGGTGGTCTGATTCACCTAACGCTTCGGTAGGAAGCGTTAGGATCAGGCCACCGGGCACTCGCCCATAGTTTCTTCTTGCAGGAATAAGCGAAACCCCTATATTCCCGGCCAATCGCATGGTTTCGATAGGGCGTCGGGACCAAAAGAAAACAAAGGGTGGGCCAAACAGCCCGCCTTTTTTGTTGGCCGATATTCGGCGGAATGAAAGGTGCCTTGGACAAGACGGCGGAGATAGCGCGCCTGGTCGAGCCGACGCTGCAAGCGATGGGCTATGAACTGGTGCGCGTGCAATTCGGCGGGACGGGCGGCCGGCCGACCTTGCAGATCATGTCCGAGAGGCTGGACCGTCAAGCCATGGCGGTCGAGGATTGCGCCGACATCAGCCGGGCACTGTCCGCCTTGCTCGACGTTGAGGATCCGCTCGAGGGTTCCTATTTACTGGAAGTGAGTTCGCCCGGGATCGATCGGCCTTTGATCCGCCCGGCTGACTATGAGCGCTTCGCCGGTTTCGAGGCGCGCGTGGAGGTGGCCGTGCCCATCGAGGGCCGGCGCCGGTTTCGCGGCCGGCTTGGCGGTTATGCCGATGGAGAAGTCAGGATCATCGAGCCGACAGGCGAGGTTCGCCTGCCGCTGGAGCGAATCAACAAGGCCAAGCTGGTACTGACGGACGAATTGATCGCGGCATCCAGCGGTGAAATGAAGAAGGTTTAACGAGGTCGATGATGGATACGAATCTTGCCGTTACCCGCCACGAATTGCTGCAGGTCGCCGATGCCGTGGCGCGCGAAAAAAGCATCGAGCGCGACGAAGTGCTGGAGGCGATGGAACAGGCCATCCAGAAGGCGGGCCGGGCCAAATATGGCCATGAGCACGACATCCGGGCGACGATCGATCGCAAGACCGGGGAAATCCGGCTCGCCCGATATCGCCAGGTGGCCGATCCCATCGAGAATGAATTCACCCAGATCACCCCGGCGCAAGCCGCGGGGCGCGATCCGGAGCTGAAAGTCGGCGACTTCCTGATCGATGAACTGCCGCCCATC
>JBGPNG010000448.1:0-2826 GCA_041487395.1 Dongiaceae bacterium | reverse complement strand
TCGCGATCGCCGAGGAGGGGCAGGGGCCGGAACGCAGCATCGTGCTGGCCCATGAGAATCCCGTAGCCCCTGGTATCCGAGCCTGCGCCTGTTCCGTCAATCCCGGCCGGGCGATTGCGCTGCTGCCCTGGAGCGCGTTGGCGCGTCCCTGCTCCTCTCTCCCGACGTCAGCTTGCCGGTGCGTAGATCCTGATTTCTGCCGGGCGGCCGTCCGTTGAAGGTACGGCCAAATAAAATCGGCCGCTGGTTGGAATCAGCAAGGCAGCCGTGGCGCCAACCACCGTATCGATGGCGCCGGCCTTGGCATAATTGCCGCTGCCGTCACGGCGGAAGATCTCGATATGACCTTCGCCACAGGTGAGATAGACAACGCTGCGCCCGCTGTCGGCCAGAAGTTGTCCGGGATCGGCGCAGGCATCGATCCGTCCCTTGAGCGCGCCGTCGGTCAGGTCGAACCACGCAATTCCCGCCGGGTGGCGGAAGGCCGCAACAAGGCGCCCGCCATCTTCGTCCAAGGCAAGCGCCGCGGGATCGGCATTGTCGCCGCTGCTCCAGGCACCCGACTGCTTGTTGCCGTCGCGGTCGGCCACGAGAATTCGCTTATCCGCCACGGCGCCGACGAAAATACGCGAGCCGCCATCCTCGAGAGCCAGGGGCCCCGGCTTGCCGTCGAGACGGATATCTTCCCAATGTTTGTTATGGGTGGTGTCGACGATGGCAATCTTCTTGCTGCCGAGATCGACATAGATGCGTTCGCTGCCCGCATCGTAGTGCAAGGCACCCAGATCGAGGCCCAGGGAGAGGCCGGCCTGGGGCTTCAAGGGAACGCCGGCATAGACCACAAGCTTGCCCTCACCAGTGGCGACGTAGAGCCGATTGTCGGCGGGCGCGCGGGCGAGTCCCTGCGGTGCCGCAATGCCGGAAAGAGTCTGGCTGACGGCACCGGCGACGAGGTCGACGACGACGAGACGTCCGGCGCCGCCTTCGAGAACGAACAGACGCTGGTTGGCGTAGTCGAGGGCCAAGCCGTTGATCGCGCCTGCGACAATGCCGAGCCCGATGCTGCCGATCTGGCTCAACTGCTCTGCGGCGGCGGGCCGGAACGTCGCGACTGCCAGCGCTGCTGCAAGAACAATCGGCTTCAGCGCGCAGCGGACCATGCCACCACCTTCTGCGATTGTTGGCCGAGTCCCGCGATGCCCAGGCTGACGCTATCGCCCGGCTTAAGATAGCGCGGCGGCTTCATGCCCATGCCAACGCCGGGGGGCGTTCCGGTAGTGATGATGTCGCCCGGCAGCAAGGCCATGAATTGGCTGACATAGTGGACGATATGGGCAACCCCGAAGACCATGGTCTTCGTCGAACCCGTTTGCATGCGCTGGCCGTTCACGTCGAGCCACATATCGAGATTTTGCGGATCGGCAATCTCGTCGCGGGTTACCAGCCAGGGGCCAAGCGGGCAGAAGCTGTCGCAGCCCTTGCCTTTGTCCCACTGGCCGCCGCGCTCGGTCTGATATTCCCGTTCGGACACGTCGTTGCAGATGAGATATCCCGCGACATGGGAAAGTGCCTCGGCCTTTTCCACATAGCGGGCAGGGCGCCCGATGGCGACCGCGAGCTCGACTTCCCAATCCGTCTTCTTCGATCCGCGCGGCAGAAATATGTTGTCGTCGGGGCCGGTGACGGAACTGATCGCCTTCATGAACACCACCGGCTCCTCCGGCACCTTTGCGCCCGCTTCGGCGGCGTGGTCGGCATAGTTGAGCCCGATGGCCACGATCTTGCCGATCCGATTTACCGGAGGTCCCAACCGCGGCCGGCCAGAGACGAGCGGCAGCCGGGCCGGATCAAGAGCGGCAATATGCGCGAGCGATGCTGGCTGCAAAGCCGGGCCGTCGATATCGGCGACCTCGCCGGAAAGGTCGCGCAATTCGCCTTGGGGATCGATCAAGCCCGGCCTTTCGACGCCCGGCAAGCCGTAGCGAACCAGTTTCATGTCATCTCCTGGATGTGATGCGGCCCATTCGGCCGCGCGCGACCGCGGCGCCGTTCATAGAACAGTGCCGCTCGCTTGCCAAGGACGGCCCGGGTGCTTTCATCGGCGAACGGCGGGGCCTTCGGAGTAGAGATGACACCAGACCGTCACCGAACCGTCGACGCGACGCACCGGCGGCGAGCCGCTGCGGCAGACTGTCTTCACCTTCGCGCAGCGGGGATGAAAGGCGCAACCCGGGGGCAGCCGTTCGGCGACCGGGGGCTCGCCGGCAAGGGCGGCCACCGGCGGCGGTGCATCGGCTCGCATCTTCGGCATCGCCGCGACCAGGGCCTGGGTGTAGGGATGCCGAGGCTTGGCAAGAATTTCCTCCGTTGGCCCCATTTCCACGATCCGGCCGAGATACATGACCGCGACGCGCTGGCAGAGACGGCGCACCGCCCTCAGGTCCTGGCCGATCACAATCAGGCCGAGTTCCATCTGGCGCTGCAGCTCGGCCAAAAGATTGACGATCTGGGCCTGGGTCGACACCTCGAGGGCGGCCAGCGCATCGTCGGCGAGCAAGAACTGGGGTTGGACGGCGAGGGCGCGGGCGATGGCGAGGCGCTGGCACTGGCCAGCCGAGAGGGCTGCCGGGCGCAGCCGGCGAAGTTCGGGCGCAAGACCCACCAGCCCCATCAGATCGGCGAGGCGGCCGGGAATTTCCTTCGGCGGGCAGATGCGATGGACCTGCAACGGTTCGGCCAATGTTTCGGCAACAGTCAGGCGTGGGTTGAGCGAGGCGATAGGATCGCGAAATATTACTTGTGCCCGCCGCCGGAAGGCATCGAGCG
>JBGPNG010000447.1:0-2828 GCA_041487395.1 Dongiaceae bacterium | reverse complement strand
GTATTGGCGAGAATGTCGTTTAAATCAGGGGACATAATACTTAATTCGCCGCCTATTAAGTATTGTGTCCCCGGATCCGTCCCCGCCCGGATCCGTCCCCGGATCCCCTTCACTCGGCACCTTCTCCCGCAGTGCGGGCGAGGGGCTGGCGAACCATGGTCGCCTGCGGTGGTTATTTCGCCTCAGATCCTAACCCCATCATGCCCGGGCTACCGCGCGCCCGTAGCGCCGGCGGTGTTCGCCTTCGATGAAGCGGGCGATCGATTGATCCAAGCGATCGCCCGGCCACAGCAGGCTCATGCTGCCGTCGGCCGGCCAATATGCGGCCGTGTAGAGCGTGCCGAAGTTCCGTGCGAAAGCGGCCGTGTAGAGGGGCGGGGCGAGAAAATCGGCGAGCAGCCTCGTCTCGCTCAGGCCCGGTTCGTTGAGCCGTTGAAACAGGAAGCGTTCCCGCTCGAGGGTCGCCGTCGCCCTTGCGTAATCCGCCCATTCGACCTGCATCTGATGGTTGGCCGCGATCGGCAGTCGCGTCACTGATGGTTCCCGGTCGGGGGCCAGCATGACGGTGGCGAACGCACCGGCCCGATCGAGCACGGTAACGTTGTAGGCCATGTGGATGGGCACCCGCGTCAAATAAGCGACGGCATCCTTGGCCCGATCGCAGAATTCGAGGACATAGCGCAGCAGCAGGGGCACGCCGAAGCCGTCGCCGATGACGGGCCGCCCGCCGAAGGTGAGGCTGACGGCAAGCCCCGCCTCGTTGACGCCGTCGAGCACGCCCCACAAGCAATCGGTCATGGCCAGCACCCGGCGGCCATGCCAGGCGCTGAGCAGCAATTGTCCCTCGCACAGCGCCGGGCTGTAGTCGTAGTTTCGCGCCAGCATCGGGCGCGCCCCGCTCCAGGCGATCTGGCTGCACGCCGTCAGATATGCGGGCGGGCGGTAGAGGCTCAAGAACCGGGTCGCCATATCCTCGCCGCCGGCAAGATCGCAGAGCCGTTGATAGGTGAAGACAAGCTCGGGCATGTAATGCCGGAGCTTGGCCAGACAGACGGCGAAGGGGGGCGGGGCGTCGACGCCGCCCGCGAGATACCAGCTTCGATAGCTGGGCCAATGGCGGGCAAAGCTGGCGCGCCATTTCTGGCCCGGCTCGGCTTCGGCAACCGAGCGGAAGATCAATTCCATATGGTCTTGCTCAGAGAATCTTGAAGGCGCCAGGCGCCGGCAGCGGCGCGGCAGCCGGGGCCGCGGCGCCCAGGGGCTGGCCGACGAACTGGGCCTTGATGGCCTCGATCCAGCGCTGCGCCCGCTCATTGAGCTTGAAATCCCTGGTCATCAGCCGGCCGCGGGTGATGAGGATGCCGAGATCGGCACCTTCGTAACGGAAATCGCCGGGTCCGCTGATGCGCAGGAAAAAGGCTTCGCGCTCGCTCTCGATGGCGCGGCGGTGATAGTCGAAACGCGCGTAGCCGACGCTGCCGTCGGCGTTCAACCGCCAGATGCCCGTCTGGGGCGCCGCGGTCAGGACGTCGACCGAGTCTTCCACATGCTTCACGACCATTTGGCTCCAGGAATCGATATTCTCGCGGTTCGACCAGCGGGCGTTGAGGGCGTCCACGTCGAGCTCGAAATCGACGCCGCTGAATTCAAGCAGGTGCAGCAGGAACAGCGGCAGATCGGCATGGGCGAAAGCGGCGTGGTTGGTCATGGAACTGGCGCCGGTGACCCGCGGGTTGAGTTCGCCCAAATATATCTCGCCGTTTTTCTTGTCGATCAGGAAGTCGAGTTCGAAATAGCCGCGGTAACCCTCCTTGCGCAGTTGCTCGCCGAAACGGAAGGTCAGGTCGCGGGCGTGGGCGCGGATGCGCGGCGTGAAGGAATCGGCGAAGATTTCATTGCCGCACCAGCCGCCCTTATAGGGCGTCAGTTCGGGAAAGCCGACCAGTTCGGTCATGAGCGGGCCGACGATCGTGCCCCTGCGGGTCGTGCATGCTTCGATCGCCGCCTGGCGGCAATCGATGCGCTTCATGATCTTCAACTCGCGCTCGGCGGTGATCTCGGCGGCATAGCGCTTCCAATCGGCTTCCGACGAGATGAAATAGGTCGTGTGGCCGGAATCGCCGAACGGCGTCTGCACGACCAGATCCTTGCCCAGATGCTTGGCTGCCTTGCGCAATTCGGCATAGGTCTCGACCGCGGCCAATATATTGGGCACCGATGGCACGCGCGCCTTGTTGCCGACGCGCACCGTCTGGATCTTGTTGTCGAGGCCATTGCGCAGCCGGGCGCGGGGAAACCAGACCTGCATGCCGATCTTGCGGGCAAGGGTTTCCGTCGTCTCGTCGAACATCAGGAAGACGGCCTTCGGCTTGCCCGGGCGCCCCTTGATGAACGCCTTCACGGCTGGATGCTGGAGGAGGTAATTGTTGATGTCCTCGATGGAATGGAAATCCGGATGGGGCAAAGGCGGCGGCACGAAGGTGTTCGGGTGGCGCCCGTCATAGCAGTCTATGTAGCTGATAAATTTGAAGTTTTTCACCCACTCGTCCATTCCGAGCAGGTTGAAATTGGTGGCGCTGATGAAATAGATCGGGGTTTCGTTGCGATGGAAGAAGCGGCGGATGTCGGAGATGCCGCTGAGCTTGCGCTTGCGCCGAACCGCCGCCATAGATGCCCCCTGCCGCTCTCCGACTTCGCGGCTATTACGCGACGGTTGGCCGGAAAAGGTCAAGCGCCGGCGGCGGCCTTCGGGCGGCCTGTGCCTGGCGCGTGGCGATGGCCTATCCTTTGCCGGAATTCGCGGCCATATTCGCGCCCTGATTCGCCCT
>JBGPNG010000446.1:0-2829 GCA_041487395.1 Dongiaceae bacterium | reverse complement strand
GAAAACGAGTTGAATCAAAGGCATTGACGAGATCGGACGGCATGCTTTGGCGCAAGCCGGAGGCTGCAAGCAATCTCCTGGTACCGGGTCAGTTTGATGGTCTCATCCTTCGACAGGCTCAGGATGAAGAGAAAACAAAGACCTCATGGTGAGCTTGTCGAACCATGAGGGCAAATTGGCCCACGCAGCCTCATCCTTCGACAGGCTCAGGATGAGGAGAAAACAAAGACCTCATGGTGAGCTTGTCGAACCATGAGGGCAAATTAACCCACGACCAACCCCTTCCCCGAATTGCCGTTGAAATACGCCGAGTATAAACTGCCTCAATTCGGGCTGCCCGAATCCGGCAGCGGCAATCCAAGGGGGAATTTCTCGATGGGTGTGGCTCGCAGATATTTCGTCGCCGCGGCGGCGGTCTTGGCCTGCGCGACATGGGCGTTCTTCGGCGCCGCCGCAGGCCAGGGTCCCGAGGTGAAGGTCGCCACGGAAGGGACGTTCCGGCCTTTCAGTTACTTCACGTCGGGGGGCGAGCTGACCGGCTTCGATGTCGAACTCACCCGGGCGATCTGCAAGGCGGCCGGACTCAATTGCGTCATGATCACGATGGACTTGGATGGCATGATTCCCGCGCTGAACGACAAGAAGATCGACGCGATTTCGACGGGCATGAGCATCACGGCGAAGCGCAAGAAGATCGTCGCCTTCACCGATCGCATCCGCTCGTCTGGCAAGCGGTTCGTCTCCTGCACGCCGGACAAGGTCACGGAGGTTTCGCCGGCGGCTCTCAAGGGGCGAATCATCGGGACCCAGTCCGGCACCACGAGCGCCGACTTTTTCCAGGCCGACTACGCCGGCTCGGACATCCGCCTCTACAAATCCATGGACGAGGCGTTCCAGGACCTGGCGTCCGGCCGTCTCGAACTCGTGCTGTCGCAGGAGGGGACGGGCTACGGATTCACGACCTCGCCGGCCGGGGCCGGCTGCAAATTCATCGGCGGCCGGGTCGATAGCCCAAAATACTTCGGCGATGGCGTCGGCATCGCCTTTCGCCAGTCCGACGTCGACCTGATTGCCGCCTTCAACGCCGGCTTGCGCAAGGTTCTGGCGGACGGCACCTACAAGGCCATCAACGACAAATATTTCCCGTTCTCGCTCTATTGAGGCCGTCCGGCAGCGAGCGCCTCGCGGCAGCCTAAGGATCTGAGTGCAAATAGCCGCTGCGATATGCGTCGCCTGCCCCTCTCCCACACCGCGGGAGAGGGTGCCGAGCGCAGCGAGGCGGGTGAGGGTCTACAAGGTGTGGGGCGCCGCAAGAATGATCTCGAGAACACATTCGGTGTTGGCAAGAATGTCGTTGTTTCAGAACCGGAGTAGGCGCCAGCCTCGGCGCTCGAGCCGTTCGCCACACCTGTCGTCTGCAGCCTTCTCATCATGTTGACCCCCGTCCGCCTCGACGACGAGGCGGTGCCTAGTGCAAGCGAAATCGACGATGAACGGGCCGATCAGGTGCGTCCATCGGAACTTATCGCCAGTGAGATGTCGTCCACGCGGAGCGGCCCACAGCCGCTTTTCGGCATCCGCAGGGTTTTGCCAAAGGTCGCGGGCAAATTGGTGTGGCATGTCGTGCCCCCTCTGGCGATCTCGTCTCGCCGGACCAATGATCGATCCTGCGGCAGGACCCTTACCCGGCTCGCTGCGCTCGCCACCCTCTCCCGCGGTGCGGGAGAGGGGCCCGCGATTCGGTTATCTGCGCTCGGATCCTAATGACGGACGTCCTCGGAGCTTTGCAATTCGGCGCCGGCGGCTGGGGTGACGAGCTCGCCCGCGGCTTGAGCATGACGCTCATGCTTGCGGGCGCGGCCCTGCCGCTCGGGCTCGCTGCCGGACTGGCACTTGCCTTTGCGACCCATTCGCGCCACCCGCTGGTCAATGAGCCGGCGGCCGCCATCGCCGGCGTGTTTCGTGGCATTCCGGAGCTTCTGACGCTTTTCCTCGTCTATTTCGGCGGCCAGCGGCTGTTCAATCTGGCCCTACCCATACTGGGCGTGGAGGGGCGAATTGAGTTCAGCAGCTTCCTGGCAGGCATGGCCACGCTCGGTCTGGTATTCGGCGCCTACGCCAGCGAAGTGTTCCTCGGCATTCTTCGCACCCTCGACCGGTCGTCGCTCGACGCGGCACGGGCATTGGGCATCGGGCCCTGGCCGACGCTGCGCTTCATCGTGCTGCCGGAGCTGTTCAGGCTCGGCCTGCCGGGCCTCTCCAATCTATGGCTGTCGACGCTGAAGCAGTCGGCGCTTGTCTCGGCAATCGCGGGCGATGAACTCCTGCGCGAGAGCTACCTCGCTGCCTCCAGCACCGGTCACCGGATCCTTTTCTATGGGGTCGTCTGCCTCATCTACATCGCTCTCACGAGCTTCTCGGAAGCGATGATTGCGCGCTTGCACCGGCGCCTCAGCCGGGGCCGCATTCATGCGTGAATCAGACGAACCTGGCCGCGCCAGAGGGCTTGGCCGGTACAAGCGCGCGATCCTGCTCGTCGCCAGCGCGCTCGGCCTGTGGATCGTGTTGCAGGCAATCCTCGGCACGGAGAATGGCCTCGATATCCGCGAGCTCGCCGCGGCGGCACCGCTCCTGTCCAAGGGGCTCGGCCTGACGGCCTATATATCCTTCGTCACCGTGCTGCTGGGCAGCGTGATCGCCGCCGCGCTTGTCGCCGGCCTGACGGCGCCCTGGCCGTCGCTCAAGAAGGCGATAATCGCTTGGTGCATCGTGTTCCGCGGCACGCCGATGATCGCCCAGCTCTATCTCGTCTACTACGGTGCCGGCGAG
>JBGPNG010000445.1:0-2838 GCA_041487395.1 Dongiaceae bacterium | reverse complement strand
GACCAGGCCAAAGCTGTTGGGACTGCCAGGCTTTACCGTGAAGTCGTCCATCTCGTCGTTGAGAAAAAAGCCGGTGTCGCCGGCGATCACCTTCGCGCCGAAATAGCCGTTGATCGTATAGGTCACGCCGACGGCGTTTCCGGCGGCGTCGATGACCGAGTAGTGGGTCGTCTCGCCGCCGCCTTGATGGGGTGGCGTCTCGGGCGACAACGCACTGGATGCCGTGGCGTGGGCCGGGTCGATCGTGGCTCTGATCAGGGCTGCATATTCTTTCGACAGCAAGCGGCTCAATGGGTTGGCGACGAACGCCGGGTCGCCCAGGCGGCTGTTGCGATCGAGGAAGGCGTGGCGCATCGCTTCGACCATGACGTGGATGCCGGCGGCGGAATGGAAGCCGAGATTGTTCATCGGATAGGCTTCCAGAATCCCGAGAATTTCGCACAGCGTCGTGCCGCCGGAACTGGGAGGAGGTGCCGCGACGAGATCGTAGCCGCGATAGCTGCAGCGCACAGGTTCTCGCTCGATGACGCGATACTGGGCGAAATCCTCGAGCTTGAGAATTCCACCCTGGGCGCTACTCGCGCGAACGATGGCCTCGGCGATCGGCCCCTTATAAAAGGCGTCGGGCCCGTCCTCCGCGATATGGCCCAAACTCGCGGCCAGGGCCGGTTGGGTCAGGCGATCGCCCACCGCATAGGGCTTGCCATCCTTGAGAAAGATCTCGGCGACATTCGGCTGTGCGGCAAACGCCTTGCTCCCCCCGGAGAGGATCTCGACATCGGCTTCCGAGAGGATGAATCCTTGTTGGGCCAGCGCGATGGCCGGCGCCATCACCTGCCGGCGGGTCATGCTGCCGTACCTGGCGAGGGCGGTATCGAGGCCGAGCACGCTTCCCGGCACCCCGACCGCCTTGTATCCCACCGTGCTGGCGTCGGGCAGGACGTTTCCCGATGCGTCCAGATACATGTCGCGGCTCGCCGCCAGCGGGGCCGCCTCGCGGAAGTCGATGATTTTGTCGCCGCCGCTCGCCAAATGAATAAGCATGAATCCGCCGCCACCCAGATTGCCGCAGCAGGGATGGACGACCGCGAGTGCGTAGCCGACGGCAACCGCCGCGTCGACGGCGTTGCCGCCCTGTTTCAGAATATCCAGGCCGACGGCCGACGCCAGGCGTTGGGCGCTGACCACCATGCCGTGGGTCGCCTCGACCGGAGGCAGGGAGGCCGCCGAAGCGGGTGCAGGCGCGAGAAGGAAAATGACGGCGAAGACCATGGCGATGGCACCGAGAGCAATGGCGGGCGAACGCCGTATGGCGCAGACGGCGGGGATAGGCCCTTGTTCGCCAATGGCATGGGCCGTCCCGCCCGGAGCCTGAAACATCGCCGATTTAGGCGAAGAGGCGGACGCCGGAACAGGCCTGCTGGTTGATATAGGGCTGCCGGGCCGAGGCGGCGCAGTGCCGGGGGTCTGAAAAAAACATTGCATTACGGCCGAATTTGACCCAATAAAGCCGGAGAAATGTTGGCCTTGGCGCGTCATTGCCGCCGCCGTTGGGCATGCGATAAACGACATTCTCCGATTAACCCTCATTTTGGGGGTGACTTCTGGTGCGCGGCGACATCACGACTATCTGATAAGGAGGCCTCTATGCCCATCGGCACTGTCAAGTTCTTCAATACCACGAAAGGCTTCGGTTTCATCCAGCCGGAGGACGGTTCGAAAGACGTGTTCGTTCATATCAGCGCCGTCGAGGCGGCTGGTATGTCGACGCTTCGCGAAGGTCAACGGATCTCGTTCGAGACCATGACCGAGCGGGGCAAGACCGCGGCGACCAATCTCAAGGCCGCCTAGTCCTTCTCGAATCACGTGGCACGACCCGTTGCCCGCAAGGCGACGGGTCGACGCTACCTTTCCCCGGGCCGCGGATTCTTCCGCGGCCCTTTGTTTCACTGCTCCATCATGCTGAGCGCGGCCTTCTGGCTTCCGGGCTTCAGCTGAACGAATAATGCCCGGGCCTTTTTGATATCCTCGGGATTGCCGCTGCTTGCCGCCTTTTGCATGGCAAGCGTCGTCGGATGATCGCCGCCGCAGATGAAGGCAAGGGCCTGGGCGAGTCGCCCCAGCGCCGCCACATCGGCCGCAATCGGAGTTGGCTGTTTCATTTCCCTGCTTCTGCCGGCTGATTCGCCCCCGCGGGCCGGGGTGCCGATATTATCTGGCGATTGTCACTCGTTCTGTCACGCATTTTCATGGCCGGCGACGCAAGCGCGATTGCCTGCCGGCCGTTCTTCACGGCAGAGTGGGCGCGCCATGGCGACCGACGCCGAAAAACCAATGCCGAAGTCCATTTACCGCTACATATGGGGCGTCAGCGCGCGCCAACAGATTGTCCTTTGTTCGTTGACCGGCGGCGTGGTGGCGCTTTCCGCCGTACCTCTGGAACTTCAGCGGCGCATCGTCGATGACGCCTTCGGTTCGAAGGATCTTCGGCTCCTGATTCTTTATGGCGGACTCTACTTGCTTACCCTGCTGGTCCAAGGCGGCGTCAAATATGCCCTGAACCTGGCGCGCGGCTGGACAGTCGAAAAAGTGTCGCGCCTGCTTCGTCTCAGGATATTCGACTTCCTGGCGGGGCAGACCGCGGGGCCGCGGAGCGAGGCCGACGCGGTGGCGCGCGGCGCGATGGTGTCCATGGTTTCAACCGAGGCGGAAGACCTCGCCGGTTTCGTGGGCGACAGCACCTCGATGCCGCTGTTGCAAGGGGGCACGACGGTCGTCGTTTTCGGCTATCTCATCTGGGTCAATCCGATGATCGCCGGATTTGCGGCCCTCCTCTAT
>JBGPNG010000444.1:0-2845 GCA_041487395.1 Dongiaceae bacterium | reverse complement strand
CGTGGTAATCCCGGTTGAAGTCGTTGGCGGCGGAGGACAACCATTTGAAATGCCAGCCCATGCGTTTGCGGAAGCTCTCCAGCTTGGGGAAGGGCGCACGCGATATGGCAACCAGGTTCGCGTCGCGGTGCTGCAGATGCACCACGATGCCATCGAAATTGTCGGCCCAGAAGGAACAGTGCTTGCATCCCTCTTCCCAGGCCGGATCGAACATGAAGTGATAGACGATCAGCTGCTGTTTGCCGGCGAACAAGGCCGACAGCGCCTCCTTGCCGTCCGGGCCCTCGAAGACATAATCCTTTTCGACGCGCGCCCAAGGCAGATCTCTTCGTTCCTGACTCAACTGGTCTCTCAGCCGGTTGAATTCCTTCTCCTTCGCCAGAAGTTTCTTGCGAGCGTCGATCCACTCGTTTCTCGACAGGATCTTGCGGTTCTCCAACATGAAAGCTCCTTTCGCGATGTGATGGGCGATCGGAAGGCTCGGATCCCATTAGCGCCGCCCTGGTTTGCCGGCGAGAACCTCGGCCAGTTTGTCGAAGGAGCCGCTCCAGCCGTGATCGTGACGGTCGCGCGATTCCTGGCTGTCGAAGCGTTCATGGCGCAAGGTCATCTCGGTTTTCTTGCCAGTCGGCTTGAGGTCGATCGTCACCAGGCTTTCATGCCCGGGCTTGCCGGCTTCATCCAACCAAGCCCAGGTGAAGACAAGACGCTTGGCGGGAGCGAATTCGCGATAGACCCCTTGAACGGTATGGCGTTCGCCCGATTCCCCGCGCAAGGCGATCCGATAGGCGCCGCCCTTTCGCGCCTCCATTTTCACCACCTTGGCCTCGAAGCTGCGCGGGCCGATCCATCGGCCCAATTGCCTGGGATCGGTCCAGGCCCGGAAGACGGCATCGGCCGGCGCATCGAAACTGCGCGTCATCGTCAGCGAGAGCTTCGATTCACTTTTTGCCGCGGCGGGCTTTGCGGTAGGGGCCATGGGGGATCTCCTTGGATTTGCGCGTATGGCGTAGATGAACGGCGAGCCGGTCCAGGCTTTCGTTCCAGAATCGGCGGTGGAATTGCAGCCAGTCGGCGGCCCGGTCCAGCGCCAGCGGGTCCAGCCGGCAGCGCCGGCGCTGGCCGTCGCGGGTCTTGACGATGAGCGATGCCTGCTCCAGTACCTTCAGATGACGGGAAATGGCGGGCAGCGAAATATCGAATGGCGCCGCCAGTTCATTGACCGTGCATTCGCCGGTCGCCAGCCTGGCCAATATGGCGCGGCGCGTCGGATCGGCGAGAGCCGCGAAGGTTTCGTTGAGAAGCCTATCGGTTGCCATTTCTACGGCTCGTTATTTAACGGATAAGTTAAATACAAAACGCGCCGGCTGCCGTCAAGGGGTTGGTGGGACCTCAGTTGGCGATGACATAACGCGACAGTCCTTCGAGGCAGCCCTGCCACCCCTGCTCATGCCTGTCGCGCGTCGAGGTGCTGGCGATGCGTTCGTGGATGACCACGACTTCGGTTCCCCCGTCGCAGGGCTCAAAACGCACGGTGACGCGTTCGGGCGTCTCCTCACCCGGCTCGACCCGCCAGCTGTAGCTGAGCCGACGAGGTGGCTCCACGACCTCAAAATCCCCGACGATCCGCACCAGCCTGCCGTCCGGCATCAAATTGTCGATGAGATAGGTTCCACCGACGCGCAGATCGATCCGGGCGTCGGTGCATTTGACGCCCGTCGGCCCCCACCATTGCATCAACTCCGCCGGCTGCGTCCAGGCATCGAAGAGAAGCTGGGCGCTCGCCGGAATCCACCGCCGCGCCATCACGCTGAAGGATCGCTCTGTCGTCATGCATATGCCCTCGGGTATCAAGGCTTGCGCCGGGCGGCATAACGCGCCAACGCGCCCAGGGTATTCTCCCAAAATGATCGGTAATGATCGAGCCATTGGTCGGCCTCCCGCAAGGGTTCAGGGGCCAGCGAACAACGATGGACCCGGCCGTCGATCGCCCGGGTCACCAATCTTGCCCGTTCCAGCATCTTGAGATGCTTGGAGACGGCAATCCGCGACATATGGAAAGGTGCAGCCAGTTCGCTCACTCTTGCCGGTCCCCGGGTGAGACGGCCGAGCAAGGCCCGGCGGGTACGATCGGAGAGCGCTTGAAACACCTCATCCAAGCGATCTTCGCTGGCCTGTCTCTTTTGCGCTGAGCTTGACGGCATGGCGGTGCTCCGGTAAAAGGCAATAGGAAACCAATTGGTTACTTATTACAGGTCGAAACCCTTTCGACCAAGCCAATTCTTCAAGGAGCAGGCGCCATCATGTCCAAGCCGATCCATCAAGAAATCGTTTTCAAGGCGAACCCGAAACGAGTCTACGAGGCGCTGCTCGATGCCAAACAGTTCAGCGCCGTCACCGGCGGCGCGCCTGCGGTGATCGACCGCAAGGCCGGCGGGGCTTTTTCTTGTTTCGGCGGGATGGTTACCGGGCGCAATATCGAGCTCGAGCCCAATCAGCGCATTGTCCAGGCCTGGCGGGCCGGTAGTTGGCCCTCCGGCGTCTATTCCATCGTCAGGTTCGAACTCGCGGCACAAGGTAGCGGAACCAAGCTGACCTTCGAGCATACGGGCTTTCGGTCCGAGAACCGCGAGGACCTCGAGGGCGGCTGGCACAAGATGTATTGGGAGCCGCTGAAGAAATACCTGGCCTAGCCTCGGCGGACCGGGCGCCTAGAACTTCAGGTCGTCGGGCCAGGAGTTGCCTCTGCCCGTCTCCACGAAGCTTTTGAGACGGATTTCTCGCCCGAGGCGAGAAGATCTCAATGAGCCGTCTCCGGTTGCGATCGGCAATCGCGTGGAACACT
>JBGPNG010000443.1:0-2849 GCA_041487395.1 Dongiaceae bacterium | reverse complement strand
CGGCCGTGTCGGGATCAAGGCGCTCGTCGATCGTCGCCATGATGCCCATTTTCATCAGAGCCTTGATCACGTCGGTGCTGCGCTCGGCCATGCGGCTGGCGAGATCCTGGACGGTGATGCTTTCCGGGATGATGACGTCGCGGATGACGCGTATCGTCTCCGTCTGCTGCTGCAGGGCGCGCTTTTCCTTTTCGCGCGCGCGCTTGACGGCGGCCAGCGAACGCATGCGCTCGCCGGCGTTCTCGTCGAGCGCCTGGACGATCGACATCTTGCCGGCGCGCCGACGCGGCTCCTCGCGGCGCGGCGCCAGGGGCTTGACCGCCGGGCGCAGACTGCTGCGCTTGGCCTTGCTCGGGGTTTCTTCCTCTTCGTCGGCTTCCACCGCGACGGGCCCACGCGAGGGCCTGACCACATTGGGCTCGATGCGCTTGACCGCCGGCTCGCCCTTCGGCCTGGGCTGAGGAAGCACGGCGCCGGCATCGTTCACGGGTGCCGGGACGGGCGGATAGGTTTCGCCGCGCGCCTCGGCGGCCTTGCGCCGCGCCTCTTCGGCCAGCGCGCGCTCGGCCTCTTCCTCGGCCAGCCGGCGAGCGTCCTCGGCCTCTTGAATCCGGCGCACTTCGTCGTCGCGCCTGGCCTCTTCCAGCGCCTTCAGCCGCGTCGCCCGCTCGCCCGCCGTCAAATTGGAAAGATGGGCCCGGTCCTCGGCGCTTAATTCGGCCGATGCCAGCGCCAGATCCTTGTCGGTCGGCACCTCGGTCATCTTGCCGCCGACGCCCGGCGCGTAGGTGCGCTTGCGCTTGACCTCGACGGCCACCGTCTTGGAGCGGCCGTGGGGGAAGGTCTGTTTGACCTGCACGGCGTCGACCGTCTTTCTCAACTCGAGCTTTCCGCGCGAGAGAGTCAACGGCTTCTTGGTTTCAGCTTCATTGCTCGTCGTCATCTCGACTCATGTCTCCATCCGCGATTGATCCGCGGAGCCATTCGCTTGCATAGCCTGAAGCCGCTCGATCTCACGCCGCAACCGTTCGGCCATTCCACCCGTGGCGACGCCCGCATGTACCACGCCATCGCGCCCGAGTGCCGCCGACAGCTCGGCGCTGTCGAACAAGGCAACCACCGGCCGATCGCCGGCCAGGGCCGCCAGCTTGCCCCGCCCGTCCGCCGCACCGTCCGAGGCCGCCAACAATAGAGCGACCCGGCCCGCCTTCAAATCTTCCCGCACCTTTTCGAAGCCGGTGCGCAGCTGTCCTGCCCGCCGGGCCAATCCCAGAAGCGCCAAGCAGCGCTGGCGCAGCAGCCGCTCGACCTCCCCCGGCAGATCGGCCGGCAGGATCACCCGCTGGCCCGCGGCCTTGGCGAACGCCCCCTTGGCCGCAGCGGTGGCGACTATATCGCGGCGCGGGGTCAACCACAAACCGCGCCCCGGCAGGCGCTCGGCCGGATCGGGAATCAGCCGATCTTCGGGCCCGATGACGAAGCGCAGCAGCTCCGCCTTCGGGCGCACCTCGCGGCTGACGATACAGCGACGCAGCGGCCCGCAGGGCTCGGCCTGCCCATCCCCGGTGCCATCGGCCGCGATCATCGCGCTATGGTCTGTCGAACCCAAATCCATCACTTATCCGTTCACGCCTGCTTGCCCTCGCCGTCAGCCGTTTCGCCCTCGCCCGCCTTTTCGGCGTCGGCGGCGAACCAATGGGCGCGCGCGGCCATGATGATGGCGTTGGCGTCGGCTTCAGACAGAGGGAAGTTGCGCAATATGCCGTCGTTGTGGCTGACCAGTTCATCGCCGGACAGATCGGCCAGATCGTCCCGGGTCTTGATCCCCGCCTCGCCGAGGGCGACCAGCATCGCTGGTTTCAGCCCTTCGATGGCCGCGACCTCGTCGCTGACGCCCAGTTCCTGGCGCTTCTGGCCGAGGCGCTCGTCCTGGGCCTGAAGATATGCCCGCGCCCGCTCACGCAACTCGTTGGCCACTTCCTCGTCGAAGCCCTCGATGCCGGCAAGATCCTCGAGCGGCACCAAAGCCACATCCTCGACTTTGGTGAAGCCTTCGGTCACCAGCAGATGGGCGATGACGTCGTCGATATCCAGCGCATCGATGAAGAGCTGCGAGCGCGTGCGGAATTCCTCGGAACGACGCTCCGATTCCTGCGCCTCGGTCAGAATGTCGATATCCCAGCCAGTGAGCTGGGAAGCAAGCCGCACATTCTGCCCCCGCCGGCCGATGGCGAGGCTGAGCTGATCGTCGGGTACCACCACGTCGATGCGGTGCGCGTCCTCGTCAAGCACGACCTTGGCGACCTCGGCCGGGGCCAGCGCGTTGACAACGAAAGTCGCCGGATCCGACGACCAGGGAATGATGTCGATCTTCTCGCCCTGCAATTCGCCGACCACAGCCTGGACGCGGCTGCCGCGCATGCCGACGCAGGCGCCGACCGGGTCGATCGAGCTGTCGTTGGAAATGACGGCGATCTTGGCCCGGCTGCCCGGATCGCGGGCGACCGCCTTGATCTCGATGATGCCGTCATAGATTTCCGGCACTTCCTGGGCGAACAGCTTGGCCATGAATTCGTTGCGCGTACGCGACAGGAAGATCTGGGGGCCGCGCTGTTCCTCGCGCACGTCATAGATCAGGGCGCGCACGCGATCGCCGGCGCGGAACGTCTCGCGGGGCAACAGTTCGTCACGCCGCAGGATCGACTCGCCGCGGCCCAGATCGACCACGACCGAGCCGAACTCCGAGCGCTTGACCACGCCATGCACCACTTCGCCGATGCGGTCCTTGTACTCGTCATACTGACGCTCGCGCTCGGCATCGCGCACCTTCTGCACGATCACCTGCTTGG
>JBGPNG010000442.1:0-2856 GCA_041487395.1 Dongiaceae bacterium | reverse complement strand
GCGGGTATCGGCTGGCAAGGCAAGCACACCAATCTGGTCTCGCGCGAATTCGGCTCCTGGCTGTTCCTGGGGGAGATCCTCACCACGCTCGAACTCGGCGCCGAGGCGGCGGAGACGGACCATTGCGGCGAATGCCGCCGGTGCCTGGATGTCTGCCCGACCCAGGCATTCCCCTCGGCCTATCGCCTCGACGCCCGACGCTGCATCTCCTATCTCACCATCGAGCATAAGGGACCGATCGCGCGCGAACTACGGCCCCTCATGGGCAATCGCATCTACGGCTGCGACGATTGCCTGGCCGTCTGCCCCTGGAATAAATTCGCCCGGGCGACGGGGAATACCGACCTGGTCGCGCGAGCCGAGTTGAACGCGCCCGCGCTTGCCGCACTCGCCGAACTCGACGATGCGGCCTTTCGCAAGCTGTTCGCGGGGTCCCCCGTCAAACGCATTGGGCGCAACAGGTTCCTGCGCAATGTTCTGATCGCGATCGGCAACAGCGCGCACAAGGAACTGGCGGAAGTCGCGGGCCGGCATCTCGGGGACGGCGACCCGCTCGTGCGGGGCGCTGCCGTCTGGGCCATCGAGCGGCTTGCCGCATCCGAGCGCTTGCAGGAACTCGCCGAGACGCATCTGCCCTCGGAACAATCGAGCGACGTGCGCGCGGAATGGCAGGCCGCCTTGCATGGGCGAGGTGTGACGGTCGGCTAGTTCCCGAACATGCCGAAGCCGCCACTGGACACAGGGTAATAGGAGACCATCGCCTCGCCGGTTTCCTGATTCTGGAATTCGATTTCGTCGCCGCTGTCTTCGGTGCATCGGCCCGGTTGCAGCACGCGGGGCTCGCGGGGACGGATGGTGACGGTCACGGTACTCGCGCTCTGCAGATCGTTGCAGACGCGCACGCGCTGGTATCCGCCGAAACCGAAGATGGAGACATTTCTCTTCTCGCCCGGCTTCAGCGTGACCGAGCCGAAGCTATAGGCAAGACCCGGCCCCGATAGGACCAGGGCGAAGACGATGGCGAGCAGGATTAACTTCAATCGGACGAGCGCTTGGACCCCCTGTTCCGTGCTCATTCGTCGCCCCCTCGGGCCGTGCCTGAAGCAGAGATAAGAACGGCGGCGCCCGCCTTCAAGCTGCGCCCCCAAGTACCGCCCCAGGGGCTTTCGAATCGGCTATCCTCCCTCTTCGCGCCGCGGCCATTCAGACAAGAAAGAAACGCGCCATGCCCCTTTCCATGTATCAGGCTTCGATCCCCGCCTTCATTCGGACGCTGAGCGCGCTCTCGGCCGTCCTCGACAAGGCTGCCCAGCACGCCAGCGAACGCAACATCGAGCCCGGGGTGCTGCTGAACGCCCGGCTGTTCCCGGACATGTTTCCCATGGTGCGACAGGTGCAGCTGGCCGCCGATTTCGCCAGCCGCACCGCGGCGCGCCTTGCCGGTTTGGAGTTGCCGAAATTTGCCGATACGGAGACGAGTTTCGATGAACTGAAACTGCGGATCGCCAAGACCATCGATTTTCTGAAGACCTTGAAGCCGGCGCAGATCGACGGTTCGGAAACCAGAGAGGTTTCCATACCGCTTGGCGGCGAGCCGCAGACGTTTCAGGGCCAGCCCTATCTGCTGCATTTCGCCCTGCCGAATTTCTATTTCCACGCCGCGACGGCCTACGACATCCTGCGCCATTGCGGGGTCGAGGTCGGCAAGCGCGATTTTATCGGATCGCTCGATCTGAAATGAGCTGGAGCCGCAATCGCTGCCCCGCGAAACCTCCATGACCGACGATCGTCGAGACGAAAGCGTCGAACTCACCATTCTGATGCCCTGCCTGGATGAGGCGGCGACGGTCGGGCGCTGCGTCGAAAAGGCGCAAGGATATCTCGGCCGGTCGGGCATCAAGGGCGAGGTGCTGATCGCCGACAATGGAAGCGGCGACGGCTCTCAAGCGATCGCAAGAACGGCGGGAGCCCGCGTCGTCGACGTGCCCCGGCGCGGCTATGGTGCTGCCCTGCAGGCGGGCATCCGCGCCGCGCGGGGGCGCTACGTCATCATGGGCGACGCCGACGACAGCTACGACTTCAGCAACCTGGATGGTTTCGTCTTGCGGCTGCGCGCGGGCATCGTTCTCGTCATGGGCAATCGTTTTCGGGGCGGCATCAAGCCGGGTGCCATGCCGTTCCTCAACCGCTATCTGGGCAATCCCGTCCTCAGTTTTCTCGGCAGCTTGTTTTTCAAGAGTGCCTGCGGCGATTTCCACTGCGGCCTGCGCGGTTTCGACCGCCAGGCGATACTGGATCTCGGTCTGGTCATGTCCGGCATGGAATTCGCCAGCGAGATGGTGGTCAAAGCGACGCTGAATCATGTTTCCATGAGCGAGGTTCCGATCGTCTTGTCGCCGGACGGGCGCAGACGGCCGCCGCATTTGCGCCCTTGGCGCGACGGTTGGCGCCATCTCAAATTCCTGCTGATGCACTGCCCGCGCTGGCTTTATCTCTATCCCGGCCTCGTCATGGCCGGCGGCGGGTTGGGGATGATGGCGCTATTGGCGTTGAGCGGTGGCATCGTCATTGCCGGAATCGAGTTTCAGGTTCACAGCATGCTGGCCGCCGGCGTCATCGGTCTGTTGGGCGTGCAGACGCTGACCTTCGCTGTCCTGGCGCGGCAATTCGCCGTGCGCGAGGGATTCCTTCCGGCCACGCCCGCGCTGGATAAATTCCGCCGCTGGGCAACTCTGGAGCGAACCGCCGTTGCCGGGATCGCGGCGCTCTGCGCCGGGTTCACCGGGCTTGTCCTCGCAGCGGCCCACTGGGCGGCGGGCGGTTTCGGCCCCCTCGACTATGCGCAGACGATGCGGG
>JBGPNG010000441.1:0-2859 GCA_041487395.1 Dongiaceae bacterium | reverse complement strand
GGCTCGGTCGCTGCGCGGGGCCATCTCGCCGTGGATATCCCGGCTCTCGCCGCCCGCCTGGCCAAAGATCGCGCCCTCAACACCCAGGGGCCCGAGCGCACCCGCCTCCTGCTGCGCGCGGCCAACGCCTATGAGGCGCTATTCGCCGCAAGCGGTGACCCCTATCCGGGGGTGAATGCGGCTGCGCTGACACTCTGGGCCGGAAATCAGGAGAGAGCAGCGGCTATGGCATCGGATGCTTTGGCCGCTCTGCATCGATCTGCGGGTACCGAAGAAGACTACTGGTCCTTAGCAACTGAAGCAGAGCTGCGTCTCTTGCGTGGCGACATCGCCCGCGCCGCCGAAACGATCCAAAACCTTGCGCGGCGGGTCGGCTCCGCCGAACCTGTCGATTGGCAAGCGATCGCGTCCACACGCCGCCAAATTCGCCGAACCTGCCGACATCTCGGCATTGATCCTGTCCTGCTAGAACCACTGCGCCCCCCGATGGTAATCACCTATAGCGGTCACATGATCGGCAGCCGGTTCAACCCGGACAACGAAGACCAAATCGCCGCGGCCATTCGCGTGCAACTCGCGAAGAAGGTGGTTGGTTGCGGCTTTGGTTCTCTCGCTGGCGGCGCAGACATTCTTTTCGCCGAGGCTCTTCTCGAACGAGGGGCCGAACTCAATGCGGTGCTCCCCTTCAGTCGAGAGGACTTCATCGCCCACTCGGTCCGGCCTTCGGGCCCGACCTGGCCGGATCGCTTCGAGCGCTGCCTTGCTCGGGCACACACGGTCCGCTATGCGACCAACGACTCCTATCTCGGTGACGATACTCACTTCCACTATGCCGCCAAGATGGCCATGGGCTGCGCTATCCTGCGTGCGCGGCTGATGGATGCGCCTTCGGCGTTGTTCGCGCTATGGGATGGAAAGTGGCCGAGTGAGCCCCATAATATCGCTGGTACCGCCACCGATCTTTGGTTCTGGCAGAGCCTCGGACATGAATCATGGGTCGTCGCGCCCGACGGCCGCCTTATGGAACCGCGGGCGTTCGGGCCTTATCGTCCAACTCCGGCAACTGGCGGCGAGCGCATCAATGGCGCCATCCTGTTCGCGGATGTGCAGGGATATGGCCGCCTTCGCGAGTCGGATCTGCCCGGCTACACGGACGCCATTCTGAGGCCGGTCGCCCGGCTGCTAGACGCTCGCGGCGCCCATGTGCTGACGCGTAACAGTTGGGGTGATGCGATTTTCGCCGTGTTCGACGACGTGGCGGTTGCCGCCGAATGCGCGCTGGCCATACAGCAGACGATTGCGGCCGTCGATCGCGAGGTCGTAGGTCTCTCGTTCGATTTAAACATCCGCATCGCCGTCCATTTCGGGCCGATACGCGCAATCTTCGATCCTATACAGGGACGAGAGACCTATATGGGCGTCCAGGTAGTGCAGACGGCGCGCATTGAGCCTGTTACCGAACCAGGCATGATCTATGTGACCGAGGCCTTCGCCGCTGCGCTGGCCTTGATCCCGGACGCAGACTTCACCTGCGACTACCTCGGTGAAGTCGATGCCGCGAAGGGCTATGGCCGGCTGGCGCTGTACGCGCTACGTGCAACCTCGCCCGGTGACTGAGTCTCGGGAATCACCAATCAAATGAGAATGACGCATTCTGCGAAGCTCGAACGAAGGACCTCCAGCTACAGAGGAGGATCCCCGCTGATGAGGACGCGTCACGTGGAGGGACGCAAGTCGAAATTGTCGCGAACCCCTTGACTTGAGCCTGCCACGCACAGGCCATATCGCCGTGTAGAACAATCAGTCGAATGTCCGCTAATGGGATAGTCCAGCCGGAAATTGGAAGAAAGCCTGGCGATGTCGGCTTGTCACCCATTTCGGATGTTCAATCTGAGACACTACTCGCCCACCCGCCTTCGGTTAGCGTGCGGTGTTGCCCCAGTCCTTGTACAGGAACGTTCCGAGCAGCACCCAGCGCCGCGCTGTCGCCGCCTGCCCCCGCTTGGCGACCAAGGGCGTGGTGTAGTGCCACAGCGGCAGGCGATATGCGGTGAGCCTGCCGGTTCGCGCCACCGATTCCACCCGGCTGAAATGGCCGCTGACCGCATAGACCAGCCATTGCTGGGCGACCGCCGGTGCCGCAAGCGTCAGATGGATATCGACGTAGCCGCCGCGCGCCGCCGGGATTTCCGGATGATGATCGTTATGGGGGCCGGCGTAGTCGCCCGGGCCATAGCATAGTGCCTGAATACCCCAGGACCGCGCCAAGGCCCGCCCGGCTATTCGCTCGCCGAACTGACGGAAGCTTGCCGAGCGCAGCATGGCGGTGAGCCCGGTGGCGGCCGCTGCATCCCAGGCCCGGCCGCGGCGGCGCTCGAAGGTAGCCGTCGAAACCCGCATGGTCTTGGGCAGAAGCTCGTCATAATCCGCTTCCATGTCCCATGTGGCCTCGGGCGGAATCGGCCGATCGATGCGGGCCAGATGGGGCAGCAAGGCGCGTTCGAGCAGCCGGCGGGCCGCCTCGATCTTGGCGCCATCGAGCAATCCATCGGCGAGGATGAAGCGGCGGCGCGGATCGGCAAGCGCACCCGCCAACGGCGAGTTGCCGTCCAGGACCCGCCGGCCTGCCGGGCTCAGGAAATTGTCGAATTCGGCCGGAAATTTCCGCAATCTGGCAAACCCCCTTCGGCTAAGATATACAGCCGAAGGTAACCGAAGCCCCGCCTGATGCCCTATCGATCATTGCGCGATTTCATCGAGCTGCTGGAAAAGCAGGGCCAACTGGTGCGCGTCAAGGCGCCGGTCAGCCCGCATCTGGAAATGACCGAGATTCAGACCCGGCTTCTGGCCGAGGGCGGG
>JBGPNG010000440.1:0-2867 GCA_041487395.1 Dongiaceae bacterium | reverse complement strand
GTTTGCTCAAACTGCGATCGGCCCTCCATTGTCGAGCTGTGAGGTCAGCGCTTCCGTTTTGCTATCTTGGCCGAGCGGCGCCTAACAGTGGGACGCTTCTTGGCCTTTCGGCGCGCGGGCGTCGAGGCCTTCGATGTCTTTGCCTTCCTGCGCCGAGCCTTGCGTTCCGTTTTCCTGTGCCTGACGTGGATTCGCTCGATGTCGCTTTTGGCTGCATGAGTTTCCGCCCAGGCCATGGCCTCTTCGTATGTGAGCGGGCCTTGGACCAAAAGCTCATGATGAATGGCGCCGGTGCTGCGATCCTGCCAGAAATATGAAACCGCGCTTTCCGGCTCGCCGTCTTCGTACCAGGTGTATACGAAGAGACAGGGAACCGCAGGCGCGAAGATATTCAGATCGCCAATTTCCACGCTCGCCAAAGGCAGTAGTTTCGCCATGTGAGGCCCTCCGAATTCGACTTGTATGAAGATGAAGCTACGCCCACCGGGTGGGGCTTGCTTTGATGCAAATCAAGGGATCGGCGGGGCGCGAAGCCCGCCGGAATCGCCTAGCGATGGCGGCCCGGCATCATGGCTATTCCCAGAGCCGGACGCGATCTCGACGTCCCCCAAAGAGATATCACGTGGGGCCGGTTCGTGAAATGCACCCACTGCTATTCATTTCCACTCGGATACCTCTTCGATCGGTCGACCGATCAGGCTCGCATTCCTCGTTTCCCGACTCTCCGTCAAGGCGTTGAGGCGCCGCCAAGCTCGAGCCCGGGAATCGGCAGCCAGGCCCGACCGCTCTTCCGGTAGCGCCTCTTGACCGCGGCCCAGGCCACCCGATGAGCGATTTCCTCAAGTCTCGAATCGCCTTCGTATTGTCGCCAAGCATGGTTGAATGCCTGGCGGTAGATGTCCTGAGCGTGCGGTGGCAAATAGCCCCGTACCGACGGGGGAAGCTCGGAATTGGTTCGATAGGGCATAGCTCCCTCCTTACTCCATACTTTCTTTCAATCCCAATCCCACCTGTCATCGCACAGAGGCAACTCAGACGGCCGCTGGATTTGCTCTTGCTATTTCGACTTTACGGCAATCCTTGTTTCTTTGCTCTTCGCATCCGGCCCCTTCGGCAGAGTGACCGTCAAAACTCCCTTCTGGAAACTTGCTTCGATCTTGCCCTGGTCGACGGTCTTGGGGAGCTGAAACGATCGCCGGAACGAACCGTAGCGCCGTTCTGACATATAGTGGCTCTTGTCCTTCTCTTCTTTTTCATCCTTCTTTTCGCCCTTGATCACCAGTATGTCGCCCGAAAGGGTGACTTCGATATTCTTCTCATCGAGGCCGGGCAGTTCAGCCGTGATGAGATAACAGCTGTCCTTCTCCACCACGTCGACTGCCGGCGCCATCGCGCCTGCTTTGGCGTCCCAGTGCCAAAAGGGCTCGATGTCGAACCACCGGCGGCCGAGCAATGGGCTAGGCAAGCCCCTCGTGAAGTCGCTGAACACCCGATCTACCTCCTTGTGCAATGCGTCGAAGGGGCGCCAAGCCGACAACCCCTCCGCTTGAGCGGGTGACTTCTCGGCCTTGATCGGAGGGTTGCCTTCATCCTCGGCCATGATTCATTCCTCCTTGAAAATAAAATACGGCGTTGCGCAGATGGATGCACCGTGCTGATAAACTCCATATTGGTCCTACGCGTCGCAGATGCTTTGATGTGGATCAACGGATCTGGGATCTGTGACGAACCGGTACCGGCGATGGATTCGGCCGAGGCCAGCCCCGACGAAGCACGAGACTTGGCGAATCGAATTTGCTTCAGCTTGTCCGCGCGGGCGGCAGCGTCGTCATCCATGACGGCCGGGTTCGCCAGGATGCCGATCGTGGCGCGTTGGTCTTCGACGATCATCGATCCACAGCTGTCCGCCGGCGAGGTATCTAGTCCGCGGCTGACGCCGCCGGCCGGGGACCAACCAAGGCCTTGAGATCGGCCTCGCTCAAAGTTTCTTGTTCGAGCAGGACCGCGGCGCCTTTCTCCAAAATCGCGCGCCGTTTGCGCAGGATTGCAAACGCCCGCTGATAAGCTGTCTCCACGAGCTCGCGGATGGCACGGTCTATCTCCCCAGCCGTCTCCTCGCTAAAATCCCGCGCTTGTGGCACCGATGGTCCGGCAAGAAATGTCGGGTGTTCCTTGTCATAGGTGACTTGGCCCAATTTTTCGACCATGCCGTAGCGGGCCGCCATTGCGCGGGCAATCTCCGTTGCCTTGACGAGATCATCGGCTGCACCCGTGGAGAGTTCGTCGAAAATCAACTTCTCGGCCGCGCGTCCCGCGAGCAGCACCGTCATCTTGGTCTCCAGCTCCCCGCGGCTCATGAGATAGCGATCTTCCGTCGGCCGCTGGATCGTATAGCCGAGGGAGCCAATGCCACGGGGAATGATGGACACTTTATGCACGACATCGCCCCCAGGCAGGCTCAACGCAACCAGGGCATGGCCCATCTCGTGATGGGCCACCACTCTGCGTTCATGCGGAATCAGCAGGCGATTGCGTTTTTCCAAGCCGGCAATGATGCGCTCGATCGCGGCGGTGAAGTCTTCCATGGCAACGGATTCGCCGCCGCGCCGGGTTGCAAGCAATGCCGCTTCATTCACCAGATTGGCGATGTCTGCGCCGCTGAAACCGGGCGTGAGCGCGGCGATCTCCTCCGGTCTCAAATCCGGCGCAAGTTTCGCCTTCTTGAGATGGATCGCCAGAATCTGCACCCGACCCAGCTTGTCCGGTCGGTCGACCAGCACCTGCCGGTCGAAGCGCCCGGCGCGCAGCAGAGCCGGATCAAGAATTTCCGGCCTGTTGGTTGCTGCCAACAAAACGAGTCCGCCCCT
>JBGPNG010000439.1:0-2873 GCA_041487395.1 Dongiaceae bacterium | reverse complement strand
TCAGATTGTTCGTTGGCGCCAACTGGACATCGATCGGGGCAGGCAGGTACTGCCAAGAGTTCACGACGTCGACCTTGATGTTCGGATCCTGCCTGAGCGTGTTGACCATGTCGAAGGGGATCGTTGCGAACGTCATATCCGCTTCGCCGGAGCGCAGCATCTGCAGCTGGGTCGAGACCTCGGAAACGATCCTGAGGATGATGCGGTCCGCCTCGCCACCCTTCCAGCCGCGCCAGTAGTCCTTGTTCCTCTCGAAAACGATCTGCTGGTTCGGGACCCACTCCACCAGCTTGTAGGGCCCCGTTCCGTCCGCATTGCCCTTCTGGAACCAGTCGGTGCCCTTTGCCGCCGCCGCGGGCGAATAGATCATGCAGGCATAGGAGCCCGAGGAGATGAGGTCGATCGGCAGCGGGTCTTTGGTCGTAATGACCAGGGTCGAATCATCGGGTGCCATGACCGTCGCCCCGCCCCAGAGGTACTGGGCGCCCTGGTTCATCTTGATGTTGCGGTCAAGCATGGTCTTGATTGCTTGCGCGGTCACATTCTCGCCGCCGTGGAATTTCACATTCGGGCGGATCTTGAACGTCCATGAAAGGCCATCGTCGCTGACCGACCATGCGGTCGCAAGCGCCGGCTCGAGCTTAGCTTCCTTGGTGTTATAGCGCGTGAGCGGTTCGTAGATGTTGTTGAGGACGTAAGACTCGTGCCCGTAGGCGATCGCGGGATCCCAGTCCTTGACGTCGATGCCATCGACGACGGTGATCGTAGTCTCGGCTTTCGCCAGGGGCGCCTGAAAGGCAAACGCTCCACAGACGAGCGCGAGCGTTGCTGCCATCAATTTCGAAAAGATCTTCACGTTTTGCTCCCTCCTCCCGTTCTGCCACAGGTTCGGCGGCATTGCCGCCTGGGACATTGTTTCGTGCTTTGGTGGGTCGCGGCGATCCGCTCCGGCCCGGCGGGTGCCATGCCCACGGCGATTTGCAACCTTGTCCGCCGTTGACTATCTTATTCGAGCATCGCAAAGCTTTCCAGTGGCATGCGCTCACGATGGCTGACCCTGCTTCATTGCTCCAGTGTTGCTCCCGGGACCAGCCTTGAGAGTGCTACCAGCATGAGCGCACCCTCCGGCTCCGAGTGGTTGAAGCCGCTACTCGAGCCCCGCTCGATTGCGATTGTCGGTGCTTCCGAGCGGCGGGGCGCATTCGGGCGGACGACGCTCGCGCAGACGCTCGCCAGCGGATTCAAAGGCAGAATCTACCCGGTCAATCCCAAACAGCGGGAGATCCTGGGCCTCAAAAGCTATACCTCGCTCGCCGATCTCCCCGAACCCGCCGATCTCGTCGTGCTCGTGGTGGCCAACCCGTTGCTCGAGGAGCAGATGAGGCTGGCGATCCGGACCGGCTGCCGCGCCGCCGCCATCTTTGCGAGTGCCTTACTCGAGGGCGACACGCCCCCGCTGCTGACCGAGCGCCTCGCCCGTCTTGCATCGGAGGCGCAGATGCCGGTCTGCGGCGCCAACTGCATGGGCTTCTATCATCCTGCCAAGAGCATCAATGCGGGCTGGTACGAGGCCGGACCGCTGGAGCAGGGCCCAATCGGGCTCATCAGCCACTCGGGCTCGCTCTTCCTGTCGCTTGCCGCCAACGATGCGCGCGTCGCCTACAGTCTTATCGTCTCTCCAGGCCAAGAACTTGCCGTCACGGCGGCGGATTATATGCATTACATGCTGGATGACGGGGCGACGCGGGTAATTGCGATGTTCCTGGAGACGGTCCGCGACCCCGGGAAATTCACGGCGGCTCTTGAAAAGGCGAACGCCATGAACATTCCGGTCGTCGCCGTCAAGGTCGGAACGACCGCGGAAAGCGCGCGGCTCGCTCGCAGCCACTCCGGCGCCATTACCGGCAACGATGCCGCCTATGAGGCGCTGTTCGAGAAATTCGGGGTCCTCAGGGCCAGAACGGTCGATGAGCTCATGGCGACCGCCGTGCTGATGTCCCACAGGAAACGCGTGGCGGCGGGCGGGGTCGCGGCGGTGCTCGACTCCGGCGGAGCACGCGGCCTCTTCATCGATCTCGCCGCCGATCTCGGCGTGCCGATCGCCAGCATCAACGCCGAGACCGAACAGAAACTTCGCGGCCGCTTGGAATATGGACTGGAGCCGGTCAATCCCGTCGATGCGTGGGGCACTGGCCAGGACGCCTACGGCGTGTTCCGCGACTGCCTGCAGGCGGTGGTGGACGACCCGGCCGCGGCGCTGGGCATCCTCTTGACCGACGTCAGCAACGACCAGGACGCGATCAGCGAGGAATTCGCCCAGCTTACCGTGGAGGTCGCCGGCAAGACCCAAAAGCCGATCGTCATGGCTCATCACTGGACCCATCTGCGCGGGCGCGAGGTGCTCTCCCGCATCGGGGCCAAGGGCGTGATCAGCATCGAGGGCACCGAGAACCTGTTCCTCGCCATCCGCCATGCCTTCGCCTATCGGGATTTCCGCGCCATGCCGGAGCCGGTACTGCCGCGCGGCCCCGCGCCCGAAGTCCTCGCCCGTTGGCGCGAGCGGCTGAAGACGGGTGCGGCACTGGACGAGGCGGAGAGCCTGACGCTGCTGGCCGATTTCGGCATCGCCAATCCGGGATTCGCGGTCGTGCAGTCGGCCGCTGAGGCGGTCGCCGCGGCGCGCGAGCTCGGCCTTCCCGTCGCGCTCAAGACGGCGATGCCGGGAATCCACCACAAGAGCGACGTGGACGGCGTGCGCCTTGGCCTCTCGACCCTTGAGGAGGTGTCGCGTGCCTACGACGACCTGGCCCGGCGCCTGGGCCCCCGTGTGCTCGTCGCCAGGATGGCGAAACCGGGAGTGGAGCTGGCTCTTG
>JBGPNG010000438.1:0-2878 GCA_041487395.1 Dongiaceae bacterium | reverse complement strand
GATGGGGCCGCTTGCCGTGGCAAGGGAGAGTTTCGCCTCGCGCAGGCTGAGGGCATCGATGCGGAGGCCAGCGCCGGAAGATCCACCGCCGAAAGCGAGCGGCTGTCCGTTGACCTCGATGCCGTTCTTGCCGATGGCGAGGCTGGCAGCGAAATCGCCGATCTCGACGCGGGCAAGGTGGCCCGCGAAAAGCTCGCGCGGGCTGAAGGAGATCGTCAGCTCGCCCGCCTTGATCGCCCCGCCGTGCAGCGCCACGTCATGGGCCCGCACTTCGCCCAGGCCCAGACTGTCGATTTCAAATGTGGCGGGCCCGAGCCCCTGGGCATCGAGCAGGCGCGTCGCCTCCCATTTGGCAAGCTCGAGGCGATAGATCCACGAGACCATGCCGCCGATGACGAGCAGTGCCGCGATCGTCAGGACGATGGCGAGGAGCCAGCGTCTCATGGGCGGAGAATGCCGTACAGCAGTCGGCGCGTCTCCTCGTCCGCGATGCCGTCGATGCGGCCGGGGCGGAAATGACGCTGGAAGGCCGAGAGTGCCTGGCGCGTCGCTTCGTCCGCCTTCCCGCTGGGTGCCGCCTCATAGCCGTAGCGGGCGAGCGCCTCCTGGATCGAGGTCGGATCGCCGGGGCCATCGGCGGGCCGGGGCCAGAGCCCGATGCCGGCGGCCGCAAGGGCTTTCCAATCGAACAGCTCGCCCGGATCGATCTTTCGCCCCGGCGCCACGTCGGAATGACCGAGCACGCGAGGCTTGGGAATCCGATGGCGCGCGAGAATGCCGCGGCCGAGATCGATCAACGCCGTCATCTGGGCCGGCGGGAAGGGCCGATAGCCGAAGTCATGGCCGGGGTTCGCCAGTTCGATGCCGATGGAGACGCCGTTGATGTCTCGCTCCCCCGCCCAGAAGCTGGCGCCCGCATGCCAGGCGCGGCGCGATTCATCCACCAGGCGATAGGTCTCGCCTGTCTCGTCGATCAGATAGTGGCTGCTGACCTGGGCCGCGGGATCGGTCAGGCGCTGCAGCGCCGATTCCGCATCGCGCATGCCGGTGTAATGGATCAACAGCAGGTCGACCGGCTTGCCCGCCGGCCGCTCGTTGTGATTGGGCGATGGCCGCTCGATCACGACCGCGGACTCTTCTCCCGCCCCCTCGTTAGGGGCGGGCTGGCGTGGGCGTGACATGGAGACGAGATGCCGCCAGTTTTCACGAGGCGCTCTCCTTCGCGTTCGATCATACCGAGATGCCGCCCTTGACGCCGGGTTCGATCACCCGCGGCCGGCGCAGCAGGACGATGGCGACGCCGACCAGGGTCAGCGCGCCGCCGATCAGCATCGGCCGGGTCAGTCGATCACCCAGCATGACGACGCCGGACAGCACACCGAAGACCGGCACCAGCAGCGTGAAGGGCATCACCTGGTTGACGGGAAAGCGCCGCATCATCCGATACCAGATGCCATAGCCGATGACGGTGACGAAGACGGCCTGATAGGCGATCACCGACCAATCCTGCACCCTGGCAGAGACGATCGCCTCGCCTTGGCCGCTTTCGAAGAGCAGCGAGGCCAGCAGGGTCTGAGGTGCGGCGAGGAGGGCGACCCAGCCGGTCAGATTCAGTACCTCGATATCATCGCCCAGAAGCTTGATCTGAATGCTGGCCGTCGCCCAGACGCAGGCCGCGACGATGACCAGAGCGAGCGAACTTAGATGGCCGTTGAGATGGGGCGCGCCGGCCAGGAATGCCACACCCGCGAAGGCGATGGCGATGCCCGTGATCCGGCGCCAATGCAGCGTCTCCTTGAACACGAAGGCAGCCAGGATGGCGGCAAACGGCACCTGGATCTGCACGGCGATCGCCGCCGTGGAGGCATCGATGTTCTGCAGTCCGGCGAACATGGCGCCGAAATGGATCACGCCCAGCGTGGCCGAGAGTGCCAGGACCGGAAGCCATTTGCCGCGCGGCAGAAGCCGCATGAACGGCAGCAGCGCCGCCGCCACGGCGACGAAGCGCAGGCCTACGAACAACAGCGGCGGCCAATGGGCGAGGCCGAATTTGACCACGGCGAAGTTGATGCCCCAGAGAAATACCACGAACAGCAAGGCCAGATAATTTCCCGGCGTCATATGGGTCATGGGCTGACTCATGGGCGTGGCGCCGATCCCATATCGCGACAATCACCCCCACCCCGGCCCGCCCCCGTCAAGGGGGCGGGAGAAAAATGAAGGGGAGAGGGGAAGTATCGAAGATCGGCCCAGGAAGAACACCATCGCCCCCTTCCACATTCTTCCCGCCCCCTCGATGGGGGCGGGTTAGGGTGGGGGTGACATTCGGGCGCCATACGGCAAGCCGTCACGAGGCACTTTCCTTGCGCGCGAAGGATTCGCGCTTGTCTTCCAGTTCCAGCCAGCGTGCTTCCGCCTTCTCGAGGGCGCCTTTGGCCTCCGCCAGCCGGGCCGCCCGCTCGGCGACGGAAGCGCGTTCGTCGCAATAGATCTTCGGATCGGCAAGTTCGTTTTCCAGCAGGCCGATGGAGGTCGCCAGACGTACGAGCTCCGCCGGCAGACGATCGAGTTCGCGCTGTTCGTTGAAGCTGAGACGCGTGGCACCGCGTTCCCGCGCCGGCCGGGATGGCGTGGCCGGCCTGGCAGCCGGACTTTGCGCTTGCCCTCGCGGCAGATCGGAATATCCGCCCGCATGCTCGATCGCGCGTCCGTCGCCGGCCATGACGATGACCGAGGTGACGAGGCGGTCGAGGAAATCGCGATCGTGGCTGACCAGCAATACGGTGCCGTCGTAATCCGCCAGCACTTCCTCCAGAAGATCGAGGGTATCGAGGTCGAGATCGTTGGTTGGCTCGTCCATGACCAGAAGATTGCTCGG
>JBGPNG010000437.1:0-2879 GCA_041487395.1 Dongiaceae bacterium | reverse complement strand
GCGATCGAGTCGCGCCGCGGCAAGCGGAAGCTTTCGTCTTCCGGCGAGGCGAGCAGTTCGGCCCGGGTGAACCAGCGGGCGGTCTCCAATTCCTCGCCATCGATGGTCAGCCGATCGTCGAGGGCGCGTGCGGTGAATCCCAGCATGATCGAGGCCGGGAAGGGCCAGGGCTGGGAGGAATGATAGGTGATATCGGTCGTCGCGATGCCGGCTTCCTCGGCCACCTCGCGGCGCACCGCGTCTTCCAGGCTTTCGCCCGGCTCAACGAAACCGGCCAGCACCGAATACATGCCCGCCGGCCATTGCTTCTGCCGGCCGAGCAGGATCCGGCCGTCATGCACGATGCGCATGATGACGGCGGGATCGGTGCGCGGATGATGCTCGGTGCCGCAAGCGGCATCGGTGCACCGGCGCAGATGACCGGCTTCGAGACTTTCGGTCGGGCTGCCGCATGCGCCGCAAAAACGGTGGCGCTGATGCCAATGGATCAGCCCGCGCGCATAGGCCAGCAACCCGCCCTGGTTGCGCTCGATCACCGCGCCAACGCTGCGCAGATCGGCGAAGCGTGCCCCCGGCAGTTCGGGCGGCGCTTCGCGATGGGAGAGATCGATGGCGAAATGCGCCACATTGCCCACCAGACCCAGCAGGGCGACGACCCCGGCTTCGGCGATAAGCCCGTCGGCTTCGCGACGCTGCAACAAGGCGGCAGCCGGTACGGCCTCGTCGCGCAGCAGATTCTGTCCGCGCCAGACCGGCAGCAGGCGGCTTGCAGGATCGGCCAAATGGCGCACCAGCCAATCCGCATCGCGCCGATGGGCCGTGGCGCGGTCGAGCGCCGATATGACGTAGAAATTTGTTTCCGGGAAATTTGTTTCCGGCATGGGCCGCACCCTCGCATGGCGGGCCTCGCGCGGGCAATCGATCATGACGCGATCATGGCAAGCAATCCCCCGGAATGGGCGGCATGGATTGGGCCTTGCGCCACCAGTTGCGAGGCCCGATATTGTCGGCGGGAGGTCGGCGGCGGACGAGCGTCTCGCCAACCCGGTCAGGTCCGGAAGGAAGCAGCCGTAACGAGTTTCCGCGCGGGTCGTTGTCCGGTCTCCCACCGTTTCCCCATCGGCCCGCCCGCATGACAGACGCAAAACCCACCGCAACGCCTTATCGCGTCCTGGCGCGGAAATACCGGCCGGCCACATTCGCCGACATGATCGGTCAGGAGACGCTGGTCCGCACCCTGACCAATGCCATTGCCAGCGGCCGCCTGGCCCAGGGCTATATGCTGACGGGCGTGCGCGGGGTCGGCAAGACGACGACGGCGCGCATCCTCGCCCGCGCCTTCAATTGCATCGGCCCCGACGGCAAGGGCGGGCCGACGGCCACGCCCTGCGGCCAGTGCCGCCATTGCCTGGCGATCGGCGAGGATCGCCATATGGACGTCATCGAAATGGATGCGGCCAGCCGCACCGGCGTCGGCGACATCCGCGAATTGATCGAGGGCGTGCGCTATCGCCCGGTGAGTGCGCGCTACAAGATCTACATCATCGACGAAGTGCATATGCTCTCGCCTCAGGCCTTCAACGCCCTGCTGAAGACGCTGGAGGAGCCGCCCTCCCACGCCAAATTCATCTTCGCCACCACGGATATCCGCAAGGTGCCGGTGACCGTGGTATCGCGCTGCCAGCGCTTCGATCTACGCCGCGTTGATGCGGCAACGCTCACCGATTTCTATGGCAAGATCGCAGCATCCGAGGGAGCCAAACTGGCGCCCGGTGCCCTGGCCCTCATCGCGCGAGCAGCGGACGGCTCGGTGCGCGACGGGCTTTCGCTTCTCGACCGGGCGCTTGCCTTGGCCGAAGGCGAGGTCGGCGAGCAGCAGGTTCGCGACATGCTGGGCTTGGCCGACCGCGGCCGGATTTTCGACCTCTTCGATCTGCTGATGAAAGGCGAGGCCGCCGGCGCCCTTGGCCTGTTGGCCGAGCTCTATCAGTCCGGGGCCGATCCCGCTTTGCTGCTGCAGGATCTGCTCGATCTCACCCATTGGCTGACGCGCATCAAACTGGTGCCCGAGACGGCCGAGGATCCGGCCGCTGCCGAAATCGAGCGCCGGCGCGGGCGCGAGATGGCGGGCAAGCTGTCACTGCCCGTTCTCGCGCGCTGCTGGCAGATGCTGCTGAAGGGGCTCGGCGAGACGCAAAACGCGCCGGCGCCGCTGCAGGCCGCCGAGATGGCGCTGATCCGCCTGATGCATGTCGCCGAGATGCCGCCGCCGGGCGAACTGGCGCGCCGCGTTCTGGACGGCATGAGCGCGGGTGGGGCTACCGGCGCATCGCCGGCGACCGCCGCTGCCGCCTCATCCACGCCGCCGGCCGGCCGCGCGGCGATTGCCATGGGCGAGGGCGGAGGTCGGGCGCCGGCCGTCTCCGCCCAGCCGGCCCCGCTGTCGGCAACTTCACCTGCCGAGGCACTGGCCAAGGCGCCCATGCCCGAAAGCTTTGCCGAGGTCGTAGCATTGGCGGATGCGAAGGGCGATTTGATCCTTCGCACCAATCTGGCGCGCCATGTCCATCTCGTGCGTTTCGAGACGGGCCGCATCGAGCTGCGCCCGAGCGCGCAAGCGCCGGCCAATCTTGCCAATCGGCTGGGTCAGCGGCTGAGCGAATGGACCGGAAAGCGCTGGGTCGTGTCGGTTTCGAGCGAGCCTGGTGCGTCCACGATGGAAGAGCAGGCCGCGGCGGTTGCCGATGCGGCGCGCGCCGAGGTCATGACCCATCCGCTGGTCCAAGCGGCTCTCGCGGCATTTCCCGGCAGCACGCTGGAAGCGGTGCGCGATCTGACGCTGGGCGGCGAAGCAGCGGGGGGCGGCGAAGCAGCGGGGG
>JBGPNG010000436.1:0-2884 GCA_041487395.1 Dongiaceae bacterium | reverse complement strand
CGGCGATTTCGGAACGATGCCCGCCTTCGTCCAGCCCGGCGACGAAATTGTCCAGCACCGCGCCGCAGAAGGAATGCCGCCTTGGATGACTGAAGACGACCAGAACCTTCACGCCTTCCTCGGATTGAAGGCGGAAACCGTCATTGCGGCAAAGGCTCGCTGGAAGCCGCTGGCTTGACTTGGATCGAAAGGCTGCTCGAGCCCCGCCCCCTTGCGCGTGGATGAGCTTTCCGCTTGCCCGATATCCCCGCATCGGCGTTCGCCACCTTGGCTCACCCCTCGGCAAATTCGCTCTTGCGCCATCATGATCCCTGCGACAAATTCGGGTTAGCGACTCAGATCCCCTTCACCATCCCGCCGTCGATGATGATGTTCTGGCCGGTGATGAATGCGGCTTCCGGCGAAAGAAGGAATGCGATGGTGCTGGCAACCTCCGCTACCGTGCCGAATCGGCCCATTGGAATCCGGGCCACGATCTCGGGGCTTTCCGGCCAGCTGTCGATGTATCCCGGGAGGAGATTGTTCATCCGGATCTTGGCCGGCCCATAGCGCTGCGCGAAGAGCTTGGTGAAGGCCGACAGACCGGCGCGTCCCACGCTCGAGGTGGGAAAGGAGGGCTCCACCGCTCCCGTCGCCGAGATGTTGACGAAGGCGCCGCCGCCCACCTTCTCCATGTGGGGCGTGACGAGACGCGCCATCCGCACGACGTTCATCAGCACCATGTCGAAGCCGGAGCACCACTCAGCGTCGGAGATCGTCAGCAATTCGCCCGTGGGCGGGTGGCCGCTGTTGTTCACGACGGCGTCGATGCGCCCGAACCGGTCCAGGGTCGTTTTCACGAGGCGATCGAGATCCTTGGGCTCGGTGATGGAGCCGCGCACCGCCACAGCGCCGATCTCCTGCGCCAACTTGTTGACCGCTTCGGAAGTCGAAAACACGGCCAAGGCATAGCCGCGCCGGCTCAGCTCGCGCGCCGTGGCCGCTCCCATGCCCTTGCTGGCCGCCGTGACGATCGCAACCTTGTCGCTCATTTTCCGGCTCCGTCCCCTCGACTGGATTTGGAGGATTCATCCGACATTCCCCAGATGACCAAGGATCGGCGTGAACGCTATCACTTTGCCGGGGTATCCGGCCGCTATGGCCGATGCTTGGCGGTTCTTGTGTTCCATCACTCAACCGCAGCCTTTCTTGCGCCGAACTGGTCGAAGGCTTCGACGGCCTGCGCCGCATATATCACGCTCGGGCCGGCGCCCATGTAAATCGCCATGCCCATGGTCTCCATGACCTCGTCACGCGTCGCACCCTGCTCGACGGCGGCCTCGGCGTGGAAGGCGACGCACCCATCGCAGCGGATCGCGACTGAGATGCCGAGGGCGAGAAGCTCCTTCGTCTTCCCATCCAGCGCCTTCGGCTCGAGCGCCGCGCGGGCGAGCGCGGAGAACGCCTTCATTGTCTCGGGCGATCCGGTCCGCATTTCCTTGAGGGCTTGGGAAAGCTCGGTGGCCATCCGCGGCCAATCCTTGTGCATGCTTCGAACTCCGTGGTCTCACTTTCGGACCCAGGCTCGGCCGGCGGTCACTGGAATGCGTTGCCGGGCCGGACGCCAAGCTTCTTGAAGATCATGGCGGCGGGGCAGAAGCCGGTGATCCCCGCCTGCAGCAGGTTGAGGCCGACGAAAGCCGTCAGCAGCAGCCAATAGGGACTGTAGATCTGCGCCAGCACGAGGCTCAGCAGCACCATTATGCCGGCGAATGAGACAACAGCCTTATCGAGATTCATTTTAGCCTCCTTGAACGCTGGCGAGCGCGGGCAGATGGGTGCGCGTCTCGAACGCCATGGGCAATCCATCCAGTCCGGCGCCCAACACGACGATCCGCGTCATTGCCGCCTTCCTTTGGCTTGGCGCCCCCCTTGGCGACTTGTTTGCAGAATAGGCGGTGCAGCAGGCCGATTATTTGATCTACGTCAGTGTCGGCCAGCGAATAGAAAATACTCTGTGCCTGGCGACGGACCGTCACGAGGCTCTGATCCCGCAGCTTTGCGAGGTGTTGCGAGAGGGCGGATTGGCTCAGGCCCGTTACCCGTTCGAGTTCGCCGACGCTCCTTTCGCCGCCTAGAAGCTCGCAGAGGACTAGCAGGCGGCTTGGATTGCTCATCGCATTGAGGAGCCGGGTGGCCGTGTTAAGTGCCGTATCGGGAAATTGTATATTCACGATTGCTAATTTAGATGACTCTAATATATATGTCAAGTGCTGCAGCCGCGGAATGGAGGACTGACGTGATGAGATGGAAGTGTAAGCCCCTTGGCCGGCGCCACACCGCGCTGGTCAGGCTGGCGCTGGCCGTCGTGGCCGTGTTGTCCCTGACACGCGCGGGGGCGGCGCAAGAATTCACGGTCGCCCTGCAGCCGGTGCCCGATCTAAAGGCGGTTTATGGGACGGTCGAAAGCCTGCATATGACGCCGGCCCGCTCGCGCAACGGCGGCACGATCGACCAGCTGGCGGTCCGGGAAGGCGACCGGGTCCAGTTGGGTCAAAAGCTGGCCATCGTCACCGACCCAAAGCTGCCGCTTCAGATGGCGGCGGTCGATGCCCGCATCCAAGCACTGGCCTCCCAGCAGGCCCAGGCGCGGATCGACCTCGATCGCATGCAGCAACTCATCAAATCTGGCACGGTCACCCGCGCCAGCGTGGACGCCGCCCAGACCAATGCCTCGGTCGTGGCCGCCAACCTTGCCGCGATGCGGGCCGAGCGCGCCGTGCTCGCCGAGCAGCTCATCGAGGGCGACGTTCTGGCGCCAGCCAACGGCCGGGTGCTCAAGGTCGAGGTGGTCAACGGCACCGTCGTCATGCCGGGCGAGACCGTCGCCATGATCGCCGCCGAT
>JBGPNG010000435.1:0-2885 GCA_041487395.1 Dongiaceae bacterium | reverse complement strand
GGGCATGGGCGACAAGGTCGCCCTGGTCACCGATGGCCGGTTCTCCGGCGCCACCCGCGGATTCTGCGTCGGCCATATCGGGCCGGAGGCAGCGGTGGGCGGGCCGATCGGCCTGATCAAGGATGGCGACATCATCAAGCTCGACGCGGAGAAGGGGACGATCAGCGTCGATTTGAGCAAGGCGGAGTTGGCGGCGCGGCGCAAGTCCTGGAAGCCGCGGCGCCATGACTATCAATCGGGTTCCATCTGGCGTTATGCCCAGACCGTGGGCGACGCCGAGAAGGGAGCTGTCACCCATCCGGGCGGCAAGGCGGAGACCCATGTCTATGCCGATATCTAATACCTTGCGCGCATGGGCGGCCGTCGTCCTGCTCGCGGTGACGACGCCACTGATCGCGAGCTGTGGCGTCAACGCGATCCCGACCTATGAGGAGCAGGCCAGGGCGGCCTGGGCCCAGGTGCTGAACCAATATCAGCGCCGCGCCGATCTGGTTCCCAATCTGGTCGCTACCGTGAAGGGTGCGGCCAATTTCGAAAGCAAGACATTGGAGGCCGTGGTCCAGGCCCGGGCCAAGGTCGGCCAGATGCAATTGCCCGCGGACGTGCTGACCAACCCGCAAGCGATGCAGGTCTTCGAGCAGAACCAGGCTGGGCTGACCTCGGCCCTCTCGCGCCTGCTCGTCGTGTCGGAGCAATATCCGGAATTGAAGGCCAATGCGAACTATCAGACTTTGCAGGCCCAGCTCGAAGGCACGGAGAACAGGATCGCCGTGGCGCGGCGCGACTACATCGACGCGGTCCGGCTCTACAACACCGAGCTCAAGACCTTCCCGGGCCGCTGGTGGGCCTCGTTGCTCTATCCGGATGCCAAGGAGTTGGCGCAATTCACCATCGACGATAAGGCGGCAACCGTGCCCGCCGTCGACTTCAACACGCCATAACCCATTCCATGGCCGCCCTGCGTTCTGCGCTTGCCGTTCTGTGGCTGGCACTTCTGTTGCCGGGTGGCGCCAGGGCCGAACCCTCGATCCCCGCCTTGACGGGCCGCGTCGTCGATGCGGCTCATGTGCTGGACGACTGGACCCGCAACCAGATCGAAGGACAGCTGGCAAGCTTCGAGAAATCCTCCGGCATGCAGCTTGTCGTGGTGACGTTGCCCGATCTCGGGCAGGACAGCATTGAGGATTGGGGCCTGGCGCTTGGTCGCGGCTGGGGGATAGGCCAGAAGGGCAAGAACAACGGCGTCCTTCTGATCGTGGCGCCCAGGGACCGGAAAGTTCGTATCGAGGTCGGCTATGGCCTCGAGGGAGAGTTGCCGGACGCGAGCGCCAACGCGATCGTGCGCAATGTGATCGTACCGCGCTTTCGCGCCGGCGACATGGCGGGCGGCATCCTGGCGGGCGCCGATGCGATCATCGTGAGCCTCGGCGGCAAGGTCGAAGGCGTGGCCACGCCTGCGCAGACTTCGTCGAACGGCGCGGACATCGGCCAGTTTCTTACCGGCAGCTCCTCTTTCATCATCTTCATCGTCGTCATCCTCATCATCAATCTTCGCCGGCGCCGTTACAGAGGGTGGGGCATGGGTTATCCCTATATCGGCGGCGGGTTCCGCCGCGGTGGGTTCTCGGGCGGCGGCGGATTTTCCGGCGGGGGCGGTTTCTCAGGCGGCGGCGGTTCCTTCGGCGGCGGCGGCGCGTCAGGGGGTTGGTGAATTACATGCATCCGATTTCTCCGGACGACCGCCAGGCCATCGAAGCCTCCATCCGCGAGGCGGAGCGGGCGACCAGTGCCGAATTCATCGCTGTCGTCGCTCGCCGCGTCGACCGTCATCATGCGGTAAGCCTTGCGGCAGGGCTGGTCGCCGCCCTTTTCGCATCGCTGTTCATGATCTGGCGCGACCCCTGGATCTCGGTGGCCACCGCCTTGGGCATCCAATGCGTGGCCTTCGCGATGGTCTATGGCTTGTTCGAGTCGACCTCCTTGTCCGCCCGGTTCGCGCCGCGCCACAGGCGCGCGATGAAAGCGCGCCGCCTCGCCCGCTTGCTGTTCTTCGAACGCGGCCTGGGTGCGCTACCCATCCATAACGGCGTACTGCTTCTGGTGGCATTGGCCGAACGTCAGGTCGAGATCGTCGCCGGCCATGGCATCGACGCCCTGGTGGGAACGACCGAATGGCAACGCATCGTCGATGCCTTCACCGCCACGGCGCGATCCGGCCGCGTGGCGAAAGCCCTGGAAACGGCGATCCGCGATCTCGGCATCGTGCTGGCGCGGCATTTCCCGGCGGCCGCCGGTGGACCGAAACATGTGCCCGATCGCTTGATCGAGATGTAGGAAGAGGATCGTCTTGGCCCGTATCGCCATCGGCGGATTTCAGCACGAAACCAACACATTCTCGCCGACACCGGCCACCTATGATGATTTCCTGCAGGCCGGCGGGTGGCCCGGCTTGTCGCGCGGCGATGAAATCTTCGAGGCCGTCGCCGGCGTCAATCTGCCCATCGCCGGATTCATCGAAGCGGCCCGGCACGCCCGGCACGATCTGCGGCCGCTGTTGTGGTGTTCGGCCACGCCCTCCGGTCGCGTGACCCGCGACGCATTCGAACGCATCGCCGGCGCGTTGGGCGAGCGGCTGGCAGCGGCGGGGCCGCTCGATGCGCTATTTCTCGAATTGCACGGCGCCATGGTGGCCAAACATGTGGAAGACGGCGAGGGCGAGCTGCTGGCGCGCCTGCGACGCATCGTCGGGCCTGCCTTGCCCATCGTCGTATCCCTCGATTTTCACGCCAATGTGTCGCCGGCGATTGTGGATCATGCCACTGCCATGGTGGGCTATCGGACATATCCCCATGTCGACATGGCCGAGACCGGCGTCGTCGTGGCTT
>JBGPNG010000434.1:0-2889 GCA_041487395.1 Dongiaceae bacterium | reverse complement strand
TTAGCCTGTCCGCCGTGCGCGAATGGGCCAGCGACGGTTTCACCGACGACGACCCGCAGCTGATCGAACAGATTCGCACGCTCCTGCTGCCGCGCCGCGGCGTCTTCGTCGGACCGGAGGAGATCCTGCTGACCGTAGGCGCCCAGCACGCGATCTATCTGCTCTCCAGCCTGCTGGTCGACGATCGCACGGTGGTGGGCATGGAAGACCCCGGCTATGCCGATGCGCGCAACATCTTCCTGCTGCGCACCAGCCGACTGATAGGGCTGCCGGTCGACGGTCAGGGCATGATGGATAGCGCCGCATTGGGCGGCTGCAACTATGTCCATGTCACGCCGAGCCATCAGTTCCCCACCACGGTCACCATGTCGCTCGCCCGCCGCCAGACATTGCTCGAGCGCGCCGAACGGGAAGATGTCGTCTTTATCGAGGACGACTATGAGGCCGAGATCAACCATGTCGGGCGGCCGACGCCGGCATTGAAGTCGCTCGACCGAAATGGCCGCGTCATCTTCGCGGGCAGCCTTTCGAAGACCTTGGCGCCGGGCCTGCGCATCGGCTACCTCGTGGCGGCCAAGGAGATGATCGCCGAAGCCCGTGCCTTGCGGCGCCTGATGCTGCGCCATCCGCCGGCCAACAATCAGCGCACGACGGCGCTGTTTCTCGCCCGCGGCCACTATGACTCCCTGCTGCGCCGCGAGGGGTTGAGCCTGAAACAGCGCTGGGCGGCGATGCAGGCGGCGCTGACCCGCCATCTGGAGCGTTGTCGATTCAACCCCACGGCCGGGGGCACGGCCTTCTGGATCGAGGGGCCGCCCGAACTGGATGCCCGATTGCTGGAGAAAGCTGCAGCGGCACAGGGCATCGTGATCGAAACGGGCGATGTGCATTTTTTGTCGGACGCGGGCCCGCATAATTTCTTCCGCCTCGGCTTCTCCTCGATCGCCATCGAGCGCATCGAACCCGGGATCAAATTGCTGGCCCAGGTCATCGAGAAGCAATTGGCTGGCGCACCGGAAAAGCCCGATCTGGCTCTACCCCGCGCCAAGCGCGCCGGATAGGCAATAGATGGCTAGTATCGCGCTTCTACCTCATGCTTCGACAAGCTCAGCATGAGGCCCAGGACTTCAGCCTCACCCTGAGCCTGTCGAAGGGGAGGCCGCCAAATCGGAAGGAATATGCCATGACGCGCATGACCCCGAGCGAGGCCTTCGTCGAGACGCTCGTCGCCCATAATGTGAAGCATATCTTCGGCATCGTGGGCTCGGCTTATATGGACGCCCTCGATATCTTCGAGCCGGCAGGCATCCGCTTCATCTCGGTCGCTCATGAACAGGGTGCCGGACATATGGCGGACGGCTATAGCCGCGTCAGCAATCGTCAGGGGGTGTGCATCGCCCAGAACGGTCCCGGCATCACCAATTTCGTCACCGCCGTGGCCGCCGCCTATTGGGCCCATTCGCCGGTCGTCGTCATCACGCCGGAAACCGGCAGCGCCACCATGGGCCACGGCGGTTTCCAGGAAACCGAGCAGCTGCCGATCTTCTCCAAGATCACGAAGTTTCAGGCTCATGTCTCGCGCCAGGATCGGATCGCCGAATTGACCAGCCGCTGTTTCGATCTGGCGCTGACCGAACGCGGACCGACGCAATTGAACATCCCCCGCGACATCTTCTATGGCGACATCGACGTCACCATCCCCAAACCGATCCGCATCGAGCGGGCCGGCGGCGGGGCCAAGAGCCTGGACGAAGCGGCGAAGGCGCTTGCCGGGGCCAAATTCCCGGTCATCGTCGCCGGCGGCGGCGTCATCATGTCCGACGCGCAAGGGGAAGCCGTCGCGCTCGCCGAACATCTCTCGGCCCCGGTGGTGACCAGCTATCTGCACAACGACGCCTTCCCCGCGGGCCACCCGCTGATGTGCGGGCCCTTGGGTTATCAAGGCTCAAAGGCCGCGATGAAAATCATTGCCGAAGCCGATGTGGTGCTGGCGCTCGGCACCAGGCTGGGGCCCTTCGGCACCCTGCCCCAGCACGGCATCGATTATTGGCCCAAGAACGCCAAGATCATCCAGGTGGACAACGACCATCGCATGCTGGGTCTGGTGAAGCAGATCAGCGTCGGCGTCTGCGGCGATGCCAAGGCGGCGGCAGCCGCGATCCTGAACCGCCTGCAGACGATGAACGAAGCCATCGTTGCCCGCGGCAACAAGGCTGCCCGCATGGCCGAAGTGAAGAAGCAGAAGGATGCCTGGCAAGCCGAGCTCAACAAATGGGGCCAGGCGGACGGCACGCCGGTGGCGCCCCGCCGCGCGTTGCGTGAGCTGGAAAAGGCGTTGCCGAAGAACGCCATGGTGACGACGGACATCGGCAATATCTGCTCCGTCTCCAACAGCTATCTGCGTTTCGACAAGCCGCGCAGTTTCTTCGCCGCCATGAGCTTCGGCAATTGCGGCTATGCCTTTCCCACCGCCATCGGCGCCAAAGTAGCGGCACCCGATCGGCCGGCAGTTGCCTATGTCGGCGACGGCGCCTGGGGCATGAGCCTGCAGGAGACGCTGACCTGCGTGCGCGAAAACATTCCCGTGACCGCCGTCGTTTTCAACAACGGCCAATGGGGGGCGGAAAAGAAGAACCAGATCGATTTCTACGCCGACCGCTATGTGGGCACGAATCTGAAGAATCCGAGCTTCGCCGGGATCGCCCGTGCCATGGGCGCCGAGGGCATCACCGTCGACCATCCGGACCAGATCGGCGACGCGTTGAAGCAGGCCGTGGCGTCGAACAAGCCAACGGTGCTGGAACTGATGCTGACCGAGGAACTGGGCGACCCGTTCCGCCGCGACGCGCTCAAGAAGCCGAAGCGCCTGCTCGAGAAATACCAGGCCTA
>JBGPNG010000433.1:0-2900 GCA_041487395.1 Dongiaceae bacterium | reverse complement strand
TCGGCTGGCGATTCTCTTGATGGGGCGGGTGTGAATCTATTGGACTATCTGATTCGGAGGGGCAGATGGGACAAAGGACCTATTCGAACGATCTTCGCAGCCGCGTTGTTGCCGATGTGGCTTTGGCTACCGAAAATCTCATCCGGGGCGGCGCTCACCTGATGAGCGGCTGTTCTCGTACCGGGATGATGGATTTTCTCGGCATCGTCGGCGCACTGTTGGCATCGCTGTTGACGTCGCGGGCCAGCCGCGATGCCGAGGTTCTCTTCCTGCGACAGCAGCTTCTCGTTCTGAAACGATCGATACCGGGGCGGATCAGGTTGAGGAGAACAGATAGACTGATCTGCGTCTGGCTGCACCGGTTGTTCCCGTCTCTGCTTGAGGCCGCGGTGATCTCTAAACCTGAAACGCTGGCGCGTTGGCAACGCAGCGGCTTTCGTCTCTTCCAGCTCTGGGAAGATGGGCCGCGGCCGGCCGCCGCGAGAGCGTGATTTCCAGCGCCAATACAGCCGGAAGCTGTCCCGATGCCAGTGGACAATAGTATCCAGTTCGACGATTGCGATGGCGGCTAGGGCCGAGGGGAAGAATCTGTAAAGCCGAACGACGAGGAGCCGGTCAAAAGCCGTCAGCCGCGACCTCGACGACACAGTGCGGCGAAGCACGTTCGGCTGATGCCGCATAGCGGTGTTTTCAGACTCAAGCCGCGCCTTCGACTTTGAGTGGCTCCCCGGACAGTGCGTCGCCAGATTCAGATAAGCGATCGTGCCGCAATTACCCTATCTATCCGACTTGGCGACCCAGGATGAGGTTTAAGGCAGGGACAACACAAACTTTGTCTGATCAGACCGCGAATGCGGATTAGACGCTGGTCACCCCGGAAATCGGACCGCCTTCATATGGCGGACGGCTTTCCGGTACGCACTAGGGGCAATCAAGGGCGCAAGGTCGCGCGGCGGACGCGCAGCACGCCGACGGCAGCGGGTGCCGGTTCGATCCGGAAGCCGAGATGTTGGCAGAGATCGAGCATCGCCTCATTCTCCGCCAGCACATCGCCGAAGATCTCGCCAATTCCACGGTTGGCGGCGTAGTCGATAATGCGCTGCATCAGCAGGCGGCCGAGGCCGCGCCGGGTCATCGCATCGGCGACGATAACGGCGAACTCAGCGCGTTCACCATTGGGATCAGCGGACAGCCGGACGATGCCGTATATGTCGGAGGGCCCGGCCGGACCGACGTCGGCAAGCACGAAGGCCATCTCCCGATCGTAGTCGATCTGAGTCAACTGGGCGGCGAGCGCATGGGAAAGGTGCTTGAGCGGTGAAAAGAAGCGCATGCGGATCGTCTCCGGCGACAGCCGGTCGAAGGCGCGGTGGAGCGCCGGTTCGTCCTCGGGCCGAATCGGCCGCAGGCGGCACGGGCGGCCGTCTTCCAGCGCAACATCGCTTTCGAGCTCGGCCGGGTAGGGGCGGATCGCCAGACGGGAGAGGCCGCGCGGGGTCGATGTTGCCACCACGCGAGCGTCGAGGGCGACCACGCCATCGGGCCGGGCCAGCAGCGGATTTATATCCACCTCGACAACTTCGGCGAGATCGGTGACGAGCTGGGAGAGCTTGACCAGACTGAGTGCGACGGCGTCGAGATCGGCCGGCTTGCGGTCGCGATATCCGCGCAGCAGGCGAAAAACCCGCGTTTGCTCGATCATCTCGCGGGCCAAAGCAAGATTGAGGGGCGGCAGGGCAAGCGTCCGGTCGGCGAGCTGCTCGACAGCCACCCCCCCTTCGCCGAACAGCATCACGGGCCCGAATTGCGAATCCTCGCTCATGCCGAGGATAAGTTCGATCCCGTCGCCGCGTTCGATCATCGGCTCGATGGTAAAGCCCTCCAGCCGCGCCTCGATCTTCAGGCTGGCAATTCGCGCCTGCATCCGCGTCGCGGATGCGGCGACATCGGCTGGCGTTTCGATCCCGAGGGCCACGCCACCGACATCCGATTTATGGCTGATATCAGGCGACAGGATCTTGAGGGCGACCGGACAGGCGAGTTCGGCCGCGATAGCCGCCGCCTCAGCCGGGCTGCGCGCGATCCGCTGCACCGGCAGCGGGAAGCCATATGCTGCAATGACAGCACGCGATTCCGGGCCGGTCAGCAAGCTGCGCCCTGCGGCAAGAGCTGCTGCGATCACGCGGCGCGCCGCTAGTGCGTCGGGCCGAAAGCTCTCGGGGATGGAGGGCGGAGTCTGCATCAATTGGACACGGTTGCGCTGCCAGCGGGCAAGATGCATGAAACCGCCGACGGCGCTTTCCGGCGTGTCGTATGTCGGCACACCGGCCGCGGCGAACAGATCGCGCGCTCGATCCGCCGTTGCTTCGCCGACCCAACTGGTCAGCAGACAAACCGGGCTGCGTCTGTAGGCATTCAGCGTTGCCTCGGCCGCGGCCAGACCGTCGGCAACCGCTGTCGGACAGTTGAGAACGAGAACCGCATCGATCCCAGGATCTGCGAACAGTTCTGCGAGCGCCGTCTCGTAGCGCTGGGCGTCGGCATCGCCGACAATGTCGACGGGATTGCCTCGTGACCACATTGTTGGCAGCACGGCATCGAGGCGCTGGATGGTCGCCGGGGTGAGTTCGGCCAAATGGCCGCCTTCGTCGATGAGCGCGTCCGTTGCCAGAATGCCCAGGCCGCCGCCATTGGTCAGGATGGCTAAGCGGTCGCCTTTGACGCGCCGGGCGCTGGCAAGCGTCTCGGCCGCCGCGAATAGCTCGGCCAGTTCGAAGACGCGCAGCAGTCCGGCGCGGCGAAAGGCAGCGTCATATACCGCATCCGCCCCGGCCAGCGCGCCGGTGTGGGAGACAACGGCGCGCGCGCCTTCGGCGTGCCGTCCCGACTTGATGACGATG
>JBGPNG010000432.1:0-2904 GCA_041487395.1 Dongiaceae bacterium | reverse complement strand
GAACGGGCGCGCCGTCAGCCGCTGCGTCGCCGCGATCTCGGCAGCAAGCAGGTCGGGCGACATCGAGCCCGAGGCGATCACGCCGAAGCCGCCGCCGTTCGAGATGGCCGCGACCAGGTTGCGCTCGGACACCCAGGTCATGGCGCCGCCCATGATGGCGAACTCGCAGCCGCAGAACTCGCGGCCGCGTTGCCAGAGGCGATCGAGGTGCTGTCGCGCCTTGCCGGGGGTCATGCGGGCCCGCGCGCCGGTCAGGCCGCGTCGAGCCCGTAGGCGGTGTGCAGGGAGCGCACCGCGAGCTCGGTATATTCCTCGGCGATCAGCACGCTCACCTTGATCTCCGAGGTCGAGATCACCTGGATGTTGATGCCCTTCTCGGCGAGCGCCTTGAACATCCGCTGCGCGACGCCCGCGTGGCTGCGCATGCCCATGCCGATGACCGAGACCTTCACGACATTGGCGTCGGGCACCAGCGCCTTGTAGTTGAGTTCGGCGCGCCGCCCGCTCAGCACCTTCACGGCGCGGTCGAGATCGGCCTTGGTCACGGTGAAGGTGAGATCGGTCGTGTCCCCGTGTTCCGAGGCGTTCTGGACGATCATGTCGACGTTGATATTTGCCTCGGCCAGCGGGCCGAAGATCGCGGCGGCCACGCCGGGTCGGTCCGGGACATGAACCAAGGTGATCTTCGCCTCGTCCCGGCTATAGGCAATTCCGCTGACCAATTCCTGTTCCACGATCTCTTCCTCATCAACGACCAGCGTGCCGGGACGATCGACGAAGCTCGACAGCACCTGCAGGCGTACATGGTGCTTCATCGCCATTTCGACCGAACGGATCTGCAGCACCTTCGCGCCGAGGGACGCCATTTCCAGCATCTCCTCATAGGTGATCTTATCGAGCTTGCGGGCCTTGGCAACGATGCGCGGATCGCTGGTATAGACCCCTTCCACATCGGTGAAGATATCGCAGCGATCGGCACCCAGTGCCGCGGCCAGCGCCACCGCCGAGGTATCGGAGCCGCCGCGACCCAGCGTCGTGATCCGATTGTCGGAGCCAAGGCCCTGAAAACCGGAAACGACGGGCACTTCGCCGCGCGACATGCGGCGGTCGAGTTCCTCGGTTTCGATGCCCAGGATGCGCGCCTTGCCATGGGCATCGTCGGTACGCAGAGGAATTTGCCAGCCCTGCCAGGAGCGGGCGCTGACGCCCAGCTGCTGCAAGGCGAGCGCGGTCAATCCGCTGGTCACCTGTTCGCCGGCGGCAACGACCGTGTCGTATTCCCGTGCATCGTGTAGGGGTGCTACGGCATTGGTCCAGCCGACCAATTGATTGGTGGTACCCGCCATGGCGGACACGACCACGGCGGCTTCATGCCCGGCATCTATCTCGCGCTTCACCCGGGCCGCGACCGCACGGATACGTTCGACATCGGCCAGCGACGTGCCGCCGAATTTCATCACGATGCGGGTCTTGCCGGCCGCTCTTGTCATCGGTCAGGGGTCCAGGAAGCGCAGGCGTGGGACGCCACCGCGCCCGTTGCCGGGCGAGCGGCGCGTATCCATACTCAATTCCCGCGGCCCGAAGCAAGGCCCCGCGACGCGAGACATGTCATCAAGGCCATGAGAATATGACACAAGCAACCTCCAACCCCGTGAATTCAAGCGTCGATGATTCCAGCGCCGATCCCCGGGAAATCGCCAAATTCGCCGCCATGGCCGGGGCCTGGTGGGACCCGGCCGGTGAATTTCGCCCGCTGCATCGCCTGAACCCCACCCGGCTCGCTTATATCCGCGACTCCGCCGCCCGGCGCTTCGGCCGCGATCCGCTGAAACCACGGCCCTTGGCCGGCCTTCGCCTGATTGATGTCGGTTGCGGCGGCGGCCTGCTCTGCGAGCCTTTGGCGCGCCTCGGCGCCCAGGTCACCGGCATCGACGCCGGCGAGCGGAATGTCGCCATCGCCAAGACTCACGCCGCGGAGGGCGAACTCGATATCGACTATCGCCAGGCCTCGGCCGAGAATTTGGCGGCGGCGGGGGAGAGCTTCGACATCGTGCTGTCCATGGAAGTGGTGGAGCATGTCAGCGACCCGGCCGGCTTCATGGCGGCCTGCGCCAGGCTGGTGGCGCCGGGTGGGCTGTTGATCGCCGCCACGCTCAACCGCACGGCAAAGTCTTTCGCCTTTGCCATCATAGGGGCCGAATATCTGTTGCGCTGGCTGCCGCGCGGAACCCATGACTGGCGGCGCTTCCTGCGACCCTCGGAATTGGCAGGCCTGGTCCGCTCGCACGGCCTGCTGCTGGCGGACGCGGTAGGTGTCGTCTATAGCCCCTTGGCCGACAAATGGCGCCTGGCCGGCGACGATCTCGACGTCAACTATATGATGCGGTTCGAGCGCAGTTGAGCGGAAGTCCGGTCAGCCGGAAGTCCCGTTAGCTGGAAGTCCCGTTAGCTGTCGTGGCGGGGCAGCCAGGGAATGCGGGCGAATTCGACGCCTTCATCGGAAAGGTTCTTCGCCTCGTCCTTCGAGGTTTCGCCATAGATGCCGCGGGGGTCCGTCTCGCCATAATGGATCTTGCGGGCTTCTTCGGCGAAGCGATCGCCGACATAGTCGCAATTGGCCTCGACCTTGGCTCGCAGCTCGGTCAGATCGCGGCGGATTTTCGCCGACATGGCGGCCATCTCCCTCGGCCCGCCGGCGGGCTTCGGGCCGCCCCTGCCGATGCGCGGCGCCATGGGCGCCTTGGCGACCTTCGTATTGCCGCAAGTCGGGCATGCGACCTTGCGCCCGGCGATCTGCCGGTCGGCCGCTCCGCCATCGCGAAACCATGCTTCGAAGACATGGCCTTTGGCGCATTTGAGATCGAACAGAATCATCGAAGCGCTATTCTAATGCCTGCAACCGCG
>JBGPNG010000431.1:0-2916 GCA_041487395.1 Dongiaceae bacterium | reverse complement strand
TCCTCCTCGATCTGACGGGACCCGGTACCGATCGTTTCAGAACGAGAAGCTGCGGTCGCAGGATGAGAACCTGGGCATCACGGCTGGCCCGCGACCTCAACGGCGATGTCAACGGTGCGGCGACGATCCCGAGCAAATCCATCATCCCGGCACGAGATAAGCTGCTCATCAAGTGAGCGCCAGACCGGATGAGATTTTCGGTAGCAACAGGTACCGGTTTAATGTGCTACTTGGCCCGATCATCACAAAAGTAGAACGGAACCAGCGAGCCCTAAGAAGCCGGAGCCCACGCTCCATTCAGTCGCAGAGACACGCTCCGCATCAAATTTTTGCGCCCTTCAGGCCTCCATTACCAGTACCGCCAGATCTAGTTTGCGGTAACAATACGTCCGAGAAATCCGCGACCAAGACCGCATGCAGCGAGCCGGGCACATCTTCGGAAGCGTATGCCTCGTCGGCGAGTCCTTCGTTGAAGACATCAATTCCGATGCATCGCCGCGCCATCGCTTGCGATGCAAGCAGGTGATCGAGCATCACCGGTCGACCTGCGTGGCGCACGGAATATCGCAAGGCCTGCGGCAGCCGATTCTCCAGGGGAACAAGTGCACGCACCTCGAGACCTGGCACGCCAGTATCATCGCTTAGCGCACATAGAAGCCTGATTGGCATCTCATGCTCGTCAGCATTCATGTCGCCACAAACCAGAATGTTCGCCGACGGATCTGCGTCGAAAAGTTCATCTACGAGCAGGCGCACCTCAAGTGCCTGACCGATCTGCTTTTGAGCAGCCAGAAAAAATCCTTCGGCCCAGGTCGACGTGGATTGGCCACTGGCTTTCCCCGTTCGGCCGGAGATGGGAGCAGCCCGCGAGGCGCGAAGATGAAGATTGAAAATATGCAAGGAGCGGCTGCCATCGAGATCGATACGGACATGAAGGACAGGCCGATCCCATGCGACTTCGACGGGAACCGACGCCGATGACCAAGTCGTCGGCGGAGTCCATGTCCAAGATGGTACCAGATCATGATGGACCTGGCGACTCTCCAAGATTGGACGCTGGCTCAGAATGACAAGGTTGTGTATGTCCATTGGGCCGGTGCCCTTCGGTCGCACCGTGTGGACCAGGTGGTATCCCTCGTACCGACTGCCGGCGAGAAGCTGATCGAGGGCGGCGAGGGTTCGAGGACCATGGCGATGTGTCTTCTGGGCATTGACTTCCTGCAGACACAATACATCCGCTGCTGCCCGCTCGAGCAGAGGTCTCAGGACGGCGGCGCGGCGATCGAAGACCGCCTCCTCACCCAACCGCAGATCCAGATTATCGAGATTGAATGTCGCGATGCGCATGCCATAGTCCCTAAGCCACCGTGCACCTTGCGCACCGGCTCTGACAATGCCGGATCGCCAGAGCGGCACAGTGGTAGCGACGCAAGAGCTCGGAGGCCTGCATCATGTCTACCAGATAGCTGCATAACGGAGCAGATCTTGATTTTGCGCCCTTCAGTCTTCCCGGAGAGGTTTTCCTTCGAGTACTTGATCCAGATCAACGAACCTCGCCGGCCCTGTTTGTTTTAATTCAACGCTGTGACGAACCGCCGTCGAACAGTAACCGGGAAGGAGAAAGCCGCGTGAGATCGTCATTACTTTTTGCCGCTCTTGCTTTCTGCTTGGCCGCGGTCGCTTCGGCACGGGCCGAGGGCGACGCCGCCAACGGGGCCAAGCTCTTCAAGCAGAAATGCGGCATATGCCATAGCGCTGAAGCGGGCAAGAAAAAGATCGGGCCTTCTCTCTTCGGTGTTGTTGGCCGCAAGGCCGGTTCGGTGGCCGACTACAGCTATTCCGAGGCAATGCGGAACTCGGGCCTGACCTGGGATGCCGCGACCCTCGACGTCTATCTCGCGGGCCCGAAGAAGAAGGTTCCCGGAACCAAAATGACCTTTGCAGGGCTCCCGAAGGAATCGGACCGTGCCGATGTCATCTCCTACTTGAGCACGCTCAAATAGGGCTTCCCTACAAGCTTGGCCGTCGCCGGCCTCCCGCCGACAGTTACCATCGCTGTCGACAGCCCGATCAGGTTTCCGCAGGTGGGTCGCCCGTCACCTCTGCGGGGTCTTGCCCGGGCCGGTCGTCGGCGCGGCCTTCTCGAGGAACCTGTGCAGGCGAGCGTCCTTGCTGCGAAAATGCTCGGTAAACCATCGGCCTAAATGATCAGCCAGGAGGTCCGCGCCTCCCACGTAGGCTCCCTGTTCATAGGCGTCCATGATGCCCCGGATGTCGTCGAGCAGCCTCTCATGGTCGGCCTTGTGCGCGGCGATCTCGTCATAAGCCATGTCGCGCATCACTTCTTCTTCGAGGGCGAAATGGGCGGAGATCGCGGCATGAATGCGGCCGAAGTGATCGAGCCCCGTTGCCATAGGCGCGCCGGCGGAAAGCCCTTCCGCCAGCGCATTGATCTGCTCGACCAGCGATCGATGCTCGTGATCCACCGAGGGGATGCCGATCTCGAACTCTTTGCGCCACGCAATCAGGGACATGCCTGCCTCTCGGCCAAGTCTCGCCAAGCCTATCGAAACACGAAACCACCACCGTCGCTGCGGAAATCGACTGCCAGATTCTGCTCCGGACTCAAGTCGACCACTGCCGTTCGCTCATAGTCGAATCCCTCTGTCCGGATCGAATCGCGCAGCCGGGCGACGATCTCGTGACGGCCGGGAAGCACGGCAAAACGTGCGTAGACCCGGGCCGGGCCATCCTTGGACAACCCCGTGGGCGTCAAAACGGCCCGATAGACCATCCGATCGTCGATGGCCAACTCGACCAGCAACGGTACTCGCTCCCGTTCACAGACGATGGCCTTGCGCATGTTCTCCGGCAGGCTCGCCAGCTCCTCGGCCGACCGTTTGCGGCATTGCTGGG
>JBGPNG010000430.1:0-2916 GCA_041487395.1 Dongiaceae bacterium | reverse complement strand
TCATTTGGCTGAACCCGCTCTTGCGCTACGACGCCTATGAGCCAAAATCCCTAGGTGCGCAGGCGATCATGCCCCATATCGACGATTTCCGACCGGTCCACAATCTGGCGAGCCTCGCCGATCTGACGTCGGCGCTTGCCCGGCCTGGCCGGCGACGCATGGAAGGAGTCAGCCGATGGCTGGAACAACGGAACTCTTAGGCGAAAACATCTTGGAACAGGCCGCCGAATGGCGCCGAGACGGGCGCGGGGTAGCGGTGGCCACGGTCGTCGCCACCTGGGGCTCGTCGCCCCGGCCGGTGGGCAGCCAGCTCGCGGTCGATGACAACGGGCGGATGGTCGGCTCGGTCTCCGGCGGCTGCGTCGAAGGTGCGGTGGTCCGCGAAGCGCAGGAGGTCATCGGCGGCGAAAAGCCGCGGCTGCTCGATTTCGGCATCACCAATGAACAAGCCTGGGACGTCGGGCTCGCCTGCGGGGGCAAGCTGCAGATCTGGCTCGAAGCATTGGAATGAAGCGCGCCCTCCTCGACCGGCTGCTCGCCGACCGCGCTGCGAAAACGCCAGTGGCCCTCGTGACCGAACTCGGCGAAGGCCGGCAGGCGATCGTCCATGATCAGGGCGCCGCCCAGGGTGACCTCGCCCTTGACGACGCCCAACTTGCGGAAGTTCGCCAAGCTCTCCGTGGCGATGACAGCGGCACGATCGAATCCGGCGGGGGACGGCTGTTCGTTCAGATCCACAATCCCCCGCCGCGCCTGCTGCTGATCGGTGCCGTGCACATCTCGCAAGTTTTGGCACCGATGGCGGCGATGGCCGGCTATGCCGTCAGCGTCATAGATCCGCGTCGCTCATTCGCCACCGACGAGCGCTTTCCCGGCGTGACCCTGCTGGGCAGTTGGCCGGATGAAGCCATGGCGAGCCTGCAGCCGGACCGGCGCACCGCGGTCGTCACGCTGACCCATGATCCAAAGCTGGACGACCCGGCGCTGGGCGCGGCCCTGCGATCGCCCGCCTTCTATATCGGCGCGCTGGGCAGCCAGAAAACCCATGCCGCCCGTCTCGAGCGCTTGGCGACCGCCGGGTTCGCGCCCGCGCAACTGGCCCGAATTCACGGGCCCGTGGGCCTAAGGATCGGCGCTCTCTCGCCGGCCGAGATCGCGGTTTCCGTCCTCGCCCAGATCACGGCCGTCCGGCGGGGCGCATGATCTTCGCCGAGATGGAGGTGGCGACGGCCGAAGGCGCGCTGCTCGCCCATAGCGTCAAGGCCAAGGGGCTTTCCTTCCGCAAGGGCCGGCGCCTCTCTGCCGCCGATGTCGCGGCACTGGCCGCCGCCGGGCAGACCAGCGTCGTGGCGGTACGGCTGGAGGCCGATGATGTGGCGGAGAACGAAGCGGCTCAGGCGATCGCGCGAGCCGTCGCCGGCCCTCATTTGACGGCCGCGGCACCCTTCACCGGCCGCGCAAATCTAACCGCCGATATGCCCGGATTGCTGGTCGTCGATCAGGCCCGCCTGGACGCGCTCAATATGGTGGACGAAGCGGTCACGCTGGCTACCCTGGCACCCTTCGATTTGCTGGCGCCGGGCGATATGGCGGCCACGGTCAAGATCATCCCCTTTGCCGTGCCGCGCCCCATTCTGGAACATTGCCTGACGATGGCTCGCGAAGGCGAGCCGATCCTGCGCCTGGCGCCCTTGAAACAGCGCCGGACGGGCTTGATCCAGACGCGATTGCCGGGCATCAAGGAAAGCGTCCTCGACAAGACCTTCGAGATCACCAATCAACGGCTGGCGGCACTCCATTGCCCGCCGGCCATCGAACGTCGCTGCGACCATAAGACGGCCGATCTCAAACAGGCCATCGCCGGCTTGGGCGAAGCCGAACTGCTGTTGATCGCGGGCGCTTCGGCGATCACCGACCGGCGCGACGTGATCCCGGCGGCAATCGTCGCCTCGGGCGGCGAGATCCTGCATTTCGGCATGCCGGTCGACCCCGGCAATCTGTTGCTGCTGGGCCGGCTGGGGGAGCGACCCGTGCTGGGATTGCCGGGCTGCGCCCGTTCGCCCAAGGTCAATGGTTTCGATTGGGTCCTGCGACGCCTGCTGGCCGATTTGCCGGTTGGGCGTGGCGACATCATGCGGCTTGGCGCCGGCGGCCTTTTGAAGGAAATCCCGACGCGCCCGCAGCCGCGCAGCGAACCGACCGCCGTGGCCCAAGCGCCCCGGGTCGCCGCATTGGTGATGGCGGCCGGGCGATCGAGCCGCATGGGTGGGGCCAACAAGCTGCTGAGCGAGGTGGAAGGTCAAGCCATGGCCGCGCGAGCGGTCGATGCGGCACTGGCCTCGCGCGCGCGCCCTGTCGTCGTCGTCCTGGGCCATGACGCCGCGCGCATCCGCAGCGTCATCGGCGATCGCCCCGTTGCCGTGGTCGAGAATCCGGGCCATGCCTCGGGCCTGGCGAGTTCGCTCAAGGCAGGCCTGCTTGCTTTGCCCGTCGACATCGACGGCGCGCTGATCTGCTTGGCCGACATGCCGCGGGTCGGTGGCGCGGCGCTCGACCGCCTCATTGCCGCCTTCGATCCGATGCAAGGCCGCGCTATCTGCGTGCCGGTTTGGGACGGAAAGCGCGGCAATCCGGTGCTCTGGGCCAAGCAATTCTTTCCGGAGATGGCCTCGCTCGCCGGCGATGTGGGGGCCCGTCATTTGATCGGCCAGTATGGCGAACTCGTCGTCGAAGTGCCGATGCCCGATGACGCCGTCTTGCTGGATATCGACACACCGGAGGCCTTGACGCTGTATCGCCAACGGCCGGCATGAGCGACGAACTCTACCAGGCGGCGCTGGTCGCTCGCGCCCGTGCCGGGCGCAACCGCCGGCGCCTAAGTTCACCCGACCGCAGCATCACCCTCGACAACCCGCT
>JBGPNG010000429.1:0-2922 GCA_041487395.1 Dongiaceae bacterium | reverse complement strand
GGCTTAATCGACCCACTATTTTTTTGTTCTGGTGGTCTTATTCACATAACGCTTGGGTAGGATGCTTTTGTTTAATCACACCACTGGCGTCCACCGATGACCCGCCGCCTAACGATCGCGATCGATGAGACGATAGGGCAGGGCTCTCAATAGATCGGCCTCCGGGCCGAAGCCGTCAAGGCGGGCCGCGGCCCGGGCGGCCAGCTTCTCCGCCTCGGCCCGCGCCCCTTCGATGCCATAGAGCGATACCAGGGTCGCCTTGCCCTGATCCTGGTCCTTGCCGACGGATTTACCGGCGACGCTGGCGTTGCCCTGGGTGTCGATCAGATCGTCGGTGATCTGGAAGGCGAGACCGAAATCGCGGGCGTAGGCGCGCAGGGTTGCCTGCACATCGGCGCCCGCCTGGCCCAGAATGGCGCCCGCCTCGCAGGCGAACTCGAACAAGGCGCCGGTCTTGAGACGCTGCAGGGTGACGACGTCTTCGGCGCTGTGGGATTCATCGGGTGCCTGCATGTCCATCATCTGGCCGCCCACCATGCCCTCGCTGCCCGCGGCCCGCGCCAGCCCGGCGACGAGCTGGCAGCGCACGACGGCGTCCGGATGGGTTTCCGGACCCGCCAGAATCTCGAAGGCGATGGTCAACAAGGCATCGCCCGCCAGCACGGCAGTCGCCTCGTCGAACTGGACATGGGTCGTCGGCTTGCCCCGGCGCAAGGTGTCGTCGTCCATGCAGGGCAGATCGTCATGGACCAGGGAATATGTGTGCATCACCTCGATGGCCGCCGCCGCGCGCAGGGCCGAACGGGCGGGCACGTCGAACAGCTTCGCCGAGGCATTGACCAGAAAGGGGCGCAGCCGCTTGCCGCCGGCGAAGACGGCGTAGCGCATGGCTTCCTGCACCCGGCCATGCCGGCCGGCCGGAACGGGCAGAAGCTTTTCCAGCACGCCCTCCACCTCGGCCGAAGTCGCGGCCAGCGCGGACTTCAGTTTTTTCAAATCGGCCGGACGGCGTCCGGCGGCCGATCCGGCGCCGCGCTTGGATTTCAGATCGTTCACGATCACCCCGTTGCTGTCCGATGTACCGCGCCCTTCGCCTAAGCTCAAATTATTTCCCGATCCTGTCAATCAGGTAAGGCGGCCGGCTTGCGCGGCCGCGGGTGACTAAGGTCGATCAGCGGCCCCGGAGGCGGGCACCCGCGTTGGCCATCGCATCGACTTCTAGCATTGGCCGCGCCATGATCGTCCGGGGCGGCCTGGGGTTGGGGAATCGCGCATGACGCATAAAGGACGACGCTCGATCTTCATCTTCGCGACGCCGTCCTGGCGCTTCGGCTGGGGTATCTACACGATCAACCCGGCCCTTCATTGGCGCCGTAGAGCATGAGGCCATGGCTGCATCGCTATATGCGCAGATGGCCGATTTGCAACAGCGGCGGCGGGGCCGCGGCCAGTGCCGGGGGCATGGCTTGCGCATCAAAGCTCATTCCATTGCCATCGCTTTCTCGGGCCAGCCGCAGGGCAACGGAACGGCGACCGGCAGGTCGGACATGCGGGCATGGATGATCCCCGCCCGGCCCATGATGTAGCCGCTCGGCCGGCTGGCCGACCAGCGACGCGGATTGGGCAATACGGCGGCCAGGCGCGCAGCCTCCTCGGCCGAGAGCGCGGAGGCCGGCTTGGCGAAGTGGAACTGGGCCGCGGCCTCGGCGCCATAGATGCCCGGCGCCCATTCCACCACGTTCAGATAGGTTTCCATGATCCGCCGCTTGGGCCAGGCCAGTTCCATGAGCGCGGTGAAATAGACCTCCAGCCCCTTGCGCGGCCAACTGCGGTCTGGCCAAAGGAACAGGTTCTTCGCCGTCTGCATGGAGATGGTGCTGGCCCCCAGCAACTGTCGGCCGCGCTGGTTGCGCTGCCAATCCGCCTGGATCGCCTGCCAATCGAAACCGTCATGGCCGCAGAATCGGGCGTCTTCCGCGGCCATGGCGGCCCGGATCAGATTGGGCGAAATTTCGGCCAGCGGCCGCCAGCTCTTGTGAATGCCCGAACCGTCCAGCAGGCGCAGCAACATCAGGGGTGTGACGGGCGGCGGCAGATCGCGATAGAGGAGCACGAAAAAGAACGACCAGATGAAAAATCCGGTCACGAAAAAAGCCAGGATGCGGCCGATACGCCGAAGCATGGGCAAGGGTTCTAAGGTTATAATCCGCCCATGTCGATCTTCTCGCCTCTACCCGATGCCGCGAAGGAAGCCGAGATTCGCCTGGCCGAACGGCTCGCGCGCGGCATCTGTCGCCTGTTCGAGGATATGGGCTGTGCCGCCGTCACCGAATTCCCGCTGGCCAATGGCCGACGGGTCGATGTCATCGCGCTGGATGGCGCGGGCGGAACCTCGATCGTCGAGATCAAGAGCTCGGTCCAGGATTTCCGCAGCGACGGCAAATGGCAGGAGTATCTGGATTTCTGCGACCGTTTCTATTTCGCGGTCGCGGCGGAATTTCCCCAAGCCTTGCTGCCGCCCGACGTCGGGTTGATCGTAGCCGACGACTGGCATGGCACGGTGCTGCGCGAATCGCCGGCTTTCGCCATGAACGGCAGCCGGCGCCGCGCGCAGACCCTGCGCATCGCGCTCACGGCAGCACAGCGCCTGCGCCGTTTCACCGATCCGCGGATCTAAACAGGTTTCACTTGATTGAACCGCAATTGGCACGGCTGCTCTTTCCGATCGTCATGCCCGCGCTTGGGCGGGCATCCATATGTGGACGGCCCCCTCGCTCGCAAGAGAATTGAGGTTCTTACTGTGGGTCGGTTCGCTTGCGTCCATATGTCCGGCCTTATGTGGACGGCCCCCTCGCTCGCAAGAGAATTGAGGTTCTTACTGTGGGTCGGTTCGCTTGCGTCCATATGTCCGGCCTGTTGGAT
>JBGPNG010000428.1:0-2923 GCA_041487395.1 Dongiaceae bacterium | reverse complement strand
GTGATTTGCAGCGATAATGTAGGCGCCGCTTTGCGGCAGGTTCTCCGCACCTTCCACCCGAAGGCGAAAAGCAATGCGCATAGCGAATCGAGTGATGACGTAAAGAACCGAGCCAATCACCCTCGGCAAGATCCCTCGTGGCTTCAGCCAAAGAGCGTCTTCTTGAGTCGCCTCTACGAAAGGAATCTCAGGCTTGCGTGCAGCTTGTGCCTCGCGCAGCAAATCGCGAACGGTCAGGATGCGATTGACGGCTGACTCATCGAGATGCACGCCGAGCCGGTTCTCTATTTCCAATGCCAAAGCCATCCATCCGAGAGAGTCGAGGCCGAGATCGAGTTGCAGGTTTGAATCCGGGGTGATTGGCGGCTGCGTAAAGCGCTTGGCCAACAAAGCCCACAACGCAGCGGCCGTCGGCTCGGCGAGCAAGGCCTTGTCCTCCGGCCCGATCGGGCCCGGCTGTTGCGGCTCGGCGTGCTTGAGAGCGCTATCATAGAGCGCGGGTAGCAGGAATCGTCGATACTTGCCCAGCCTCGTGCGCGGCAGCGGTTGCCGCGTCAGGGCGAAACCGGAAACTCGCGCATAAGAGGGCAGGCGCGCCGACAAATCGGCCAGGGCTACGCGGATGGCGTCTTCCGGTCGTACGGCGCCGTGGCTGCGGATCGCGACGAGATTGGGAACCACCAAGGCAACCAAGGCACCCGAACGCTCCAAAACGGCAACCTCGCCGATGACGGGGCTGGCCTCATAGACTCGTTCGATATGTTCAGGGAACACCTTCTTCCCGCCGCCCAGCACCAGAGTCTCGTTAGCGCGGCCGGTGACATAGAGAAAGCCGTCCTTGTTCAGATGCCCGAGATCGCCCGTTCTGAACCATCCGTCTGCCGTGAATGCGTTCGCATCGGCCTCCGGGCTCTCAATGTAGCGATCGAAGACGCAGGGGCCGCGCAGCTCGATCTCGCCGACCCCATCGTCTCCCGAATGGCCGATTCGGACTTCTCCCTTGCCGAGTGCGCGCCCCTCACTGCCGAGCCGTTCCAGCCCGGGCAGATTGCCGGTGAAAACGGAGGCCGTCTCGGCCAAGCCGTAGCCGCTGTGCACGGACCAGCCGAGACCTTCAAGCCTCCAGGTAACCCCGGGGTCAAGCTTGGCCCCGCCGGAAACCAGCAGCCGTAAACTCGACCCCATGCGCGCCCGCAATCCCCGAAAGACCAGCCTGCCGGGCGACCAGCCGGCGCGCCTGCGCAACCAAATGCAGCCCGCCAAGAGCGCATGGAAAGCCGCGAGAACCATGCGACCGCGAGCGGCGACTGTCGCATCCAGCGCTGTTAGGAGCGCCGCGTAGAGGCGCGGCACACCGACCATGATCGTCGCACGGGCGGAGCGGAGAGCTTGAACGATGGCGTGACCCGTCACCGATTCAGGGAATACGACCATTGCTCCGGATTCCAGCGGAGTCAGCAGACCGACGATGAAGGGATAGGCATGATGCAGCGGCAAGGGGAGGAGAATGCGGTCCTCCGCCGTCACGAGGCCAGAGTCCCGCAGCGCTTCGATGTTTGCCCAGATCTGATGGCTATTGAGAAGAAATCGTTTGGGCGTGCCCGTGGTGCCGGAGGTATAGACCAACATCGCTGGCCAATCGGCCTCGATGTCGGGCAGTGAGCCGGGGCGCTCGGACGTCAGCGTCCGCCAACTGACGACGCCCGGCGGAGCCTCCGGCACGCTTTCCTCCATGAGGTATATTATCGGCCGCTTTTCGACCGCCAGGCCCTCGAAGGCGGCAATGTGAGAATTGCTCAGGAACGCGTGTCGCGCGCCCGTTTCAGTGAGTATCACCGCAATCTCGGCCATCGAAGCGAGAGGATCAACCGCTATCGTCACCGCGCCCATGACGCCAATGCCGAGCCGGGCGGCCACCCAGTTGAAACCGTTCTCGGCAAGGAGCAACACTGGCGCGCCGCGCACGACACCGGCATGCAGCAGGCCCTGGGCCAATCGCAGGGAGAAGTCCGCGAGCTCCGCAGCCCCGTAGAACCGAACTCTCTCGCTCCTCACCTCAGCGAGGATCGGCTGGTCACCGCGCGCTGCCAGCGTGTCGATGAGCGTGCGAATGGTCCAGGCTGTGGACTGCCTTAGCGCCCTCCCTTTGAGAGATTCGGTGATCTGCCCGGCGGTTGCACCGGCATTGTCGAGACTGCTCATCGCCCCCTGGTTTGAGCTCGTCACCGAAGAAGGGCAATATTCACCCATAGAGGCATTTGTTACGCCGAGCGCCAGCTATATTCTCTGACCTAGATCAAGTCGGCAGCCGTCCGGTATCGTCAACCTGACCATTGAGGCTTGAGTCCGTGTAATTGGTTGCGATCCGGTTGCGCTGCAACGCAGGCGGCCTCATGCAATGTGGCCGTGGCTTCCGGCAGACAGGCCCGGCTCGCTCGACGTAGCCTGTCACTTCGACTTGATAGCGATCTTCTTTTCCCTCTTCTGCGCTTCCAGCGCCTTCGGCAGGATTACCGCCAGGACACCACTATGGAACGCCGCCTCGATTTTCTGCTGATCGACGTCCGAGGGGGCTGGAAGGAGCGCGGGAACGAGCCGTGACGGCGCTCGGACATATAGCAGTTCTTGGCCTTCTCTTCCTTTTTCTCCCTCTTCTCGCCCTTGATCGTCAGCACGTCGTCGCAGATCACGATCTCGACATTCTTCTCCTCCAGACTCGGCAGTTCGACCGAGACTTGTTAGGCATCGTCCTTCACGACGACATCGACGGCCGGCGCGGCCATCCCCGATACGCGGCGATCACGGCCACTGTATCCTCGGCCCACGGTGGCAACAATCCAACCGCCATGCATGCCTTCCGGATCGCTGACGCAATCTAGCCATGGATAAAGTTCTCGGCCGCGACAGGGCTTGGAAGGCGCCT
>JBGPNG010000427.1:0-2926 GCA_041487395.1 Dongiaceae bacterium | reverse complement strand
GCCCTCGGCCTCGGCCAGATCCATCTCGGCAAAAATCATGCGCCGCGCCGCACGGCGGTGATCTGGGCCAGGACCGATATCGCAATCTCTGCCGGCGAGAGGGCGCCGATGGAGAGTCCGACGGGCCCGTGGATACGGGCGACGTCCGCCGGCGTGAAGCCGGCCGCGGCCAGGCGCTCGAGCCGGGCGGCGTGGGTCTTCCGGCTGCCAAGCGCTCCGATGTAGAAGGCCGGCGAACGAAGGGCCGATTGAAGCGCCGGGTCGTCCAGCTTGGGGTCGTGGGTCAGCGTGACCACCGCCGTGCGGCGGTCGGGTTTGAGGGCGGCCATGGCCTCGTCCGGCCAATCGCCGCGCATGTCGATGCCGGGAAAGCGCTCGTCGGTGGCAAAGGCCCGGCGCGGGTCGATGACGCTCACGCCGTAACCGGCCATGGCGGCCATGGGTGCCAGCGCTTGTGAGATGTGGACGGCGCCCACGAGCAGCAGGCGCGGCGGCGGATTGTGGACCTGGGCGAATAACTTGCCGCCGCCGGCTTCGAGAGTGCCGCTTTCATCGCGGCTGAGCGCCTTGCGCGCCTCCGCCAGTTGGGCCGCATCGAGAGCGAGGTCACCCGATGGCGCGCCGTCGTCATGCACGATCGCCTGGCGGCCGCCGGCAAGCTCGGTCACGAGCGCGACCGGGATCTTCGCCGCGCGATCGGCGAGCAGGCGATCGAGGATGGCGCCCTTCATTCGATGGCCTCGAGCCAGATCTGCAGCTTGCCGCCGCAGGCGAGACCCACTTCCCAAGCCTGCTCGTTGGTGACGCCGAAATCAAGCAGGCGCGGCTTGGCGCCGGCGATGACTTCCTGCGCCTCGCGCACCACGGCACCCTCGATGCAGCCGCCGGATACCGATCCGATCATGCGGCCCTTGTCGTCGACCGCCAGCTGACTCCCCACCGGGCGGGGCGACGAGCCCCATGTCGCGACCACCGTGGCAATAGCCACGCCCCGGCCGCTTCGGCGCCAGGATGCCGCCTGCTCCAGGATATTTTCGCTCAAGGATTCCGCTGTTCCAACCATCGACTCACTCCTTCCATGCGCCGCCGTCCCGGGCGGGCGAGCACCGACGTCAGATCGCCGAGGCTCGCCAGAGTGTGGATCGGCCGAAAATCGTCGATATGGGGCATGATCGCCTGCGCACCTAGGGATTTTGGCTCATAGGCGTCGTAGCGCAAGAGCGGGTTCAGCCAAATGAGGCGTCGACAGGATTTATGCAGGCGTTCCATCTCGCGCGTCAGGCCCTCCCCGGAATCGCGATCCAGGCCGTCGCTGATGAAAAGAACGACGGCGCCCTGGCCCAGAACGCGGCGCGACCATTTGGCGTTGAACTGGGCCAGGCAATGGCCGATGCGCGTACCGCCCGACCAATCCTCCACTTTTTCCGCGACGCGATCGACGGCAATGTCGACATCGCGATGGCGCAGCATGCGCGTGATATTGGTCAGCCGCGTGCCGAACAGGAAGGAAAAGACGCGGTCGCGGTCGTTGGTCACCGCATGCATGAAGTGCAGCACGATACGCGAATAACGGTCCATCGAGCCCGAGATATCGCAGATGATGACCAGCGGTGGGTGGCGGCGCCGGGGCTTGCGACGGCGCAGACTTGGCGGTCCGCCAGAACGCAGGGCGGCACGCAGCGTCGCGCGCATGTCGATGCGCCGGCCATGGGGATCGGGAAGAAAACGGCGCGTCGGCACGGCCATGATCGGCAGCTGCATGCCTGCGACCAGCCGTTTGGCGCTCGCCAGCTCCTCGGTCGACATCTTCTCGAAGTCCATTCTCTGCAGCAGCTCGCGGTCGGAATAGGTCATCGCCGCGTCGAACTCGATTTCTTGTTCCGCCGGCGCATCGCTATCGCGCTCTTTCCCATCGGCCTGGGCGGCCTGCAGGGCCTCGGCCAGACGACGACTCAACTCTTCGCCCTTGTCGCCCTCTTGGCCTGTCGTCAGGCTGGGCAACAACATGGCCATCATCCGCTCCAGCAACTTCGGATTCCGCCAGAAGACATGAAATGCCTGGTCGAACAGGGGGCGCTGGTCCTGACGATTGACGAAGACCGAATGGAGCGTCCAATAGAAATCATCGCGGCGGCCGACGCCGATCGCCTCCACTGCGCGCAACGCCTCGATGACCCGGCCGGGTCCGATGGGCAAGCCGGCAGCGCGCAAGGTGCGGGCGAAGAACATGAGATTCTCGACGAGGCGACCTTGGGCCTGAGCGCCGTCTTCCGTCATGGCCGGCGATCGGCGGCGGCCAGCTCCGCTTTGACCTGGTCGAGCAGCACGGCCGCCTCGCTGCCGCGGATCTTGGCGATATCGTCCTGATATTTGAGCAGTACGCCCAGCGTATCGTCGACCGCCTTGGGGTCGAGCGCTACGCGATCGAGCTGGATCAGGGCCTCCGTCCAATCGATGGTCTCGGCGATGCCGGGTAATTTGAACAGCTCGACCTTGCGCAGTTTCTGCACGAAGCCGACGATCTGGCGGCTGAGTTCGGTGCTCGCCTGCGGAACCTTGACCCGAAGGATTTCCAACTCGCGTTTGGCGTCGGGATAATCCACCCAGTAGTAGAAGCAGCGCCGCTTCAAGGCATCGTGAATTTCGCGGGTCCGGTTGGAGGTCACGACGACGATCGGCGGCTCGGCCGCCTTCATGGTGCCGAGCTCGGGGATGGTGATCTGGAAATCGGAAAGGACTTCCAGCAGATAGGCTTCGAAGGGCTCGTCCGTGCGGTCGAGTTCGTCGATCAGCAGCACCGGTGCACCAGCGCCGTCGCTTTCGAGGGCCTGCAGCAACGGCCGCTTGATCAGGAAGCGCTCCGAATAGATATCGCTGCCCAGGCTTTCGCGGCTGCGATCGCCGGCGGCCTCCGCCAGGCGAATCT
>JBGPNG010000426.1:0-2930 GCA_041487395.1 Dongiaceae bacterium | reverse complement strand
CTCGCTCGCTGTGTGTCTCTTATTTCTTATCTCGCATAATGCCGTCATGCCCGGGCTTGGCCTTCGGCCGCCCCGGGCATGACATCTTTCTGTGTCTCCGCGCCTCTGTGGTGATCTTTGCGATCAGGCGTGGCCGGCGTCGCCGGAAAGTTGTTCGATACGCACGCCCAGCTTGCCGATCGCGCGTTCCCATTTGTCATCGAGCCGTTCGTCGAACAGCAGGGCCTCGTCGGCCGGGGCCGAGAGCCAGCCATTGGCTTGGATCTCCAGATCGAGCTGGCCTGGCCCCCAGCCGGCATAGCCCAGCGCCAGGAGACTTTGCTTCGGGCCGCCGCCGGTCGCGATATCGCGCAATATGTCCAGGCTCGCGGTCAAGCCGACGCGCTCTCCCACCATCATCGTGCCGTCGTCGCTGTAGTCGGGCGAATGCAGCACGAAGCCGCGGCCGGTTTCCACCGGCCCGCCGAAATGGACGCGGATGTCGCGGCCCGCTTCGCTGCGTGCGATGCCGAGTTGATCCAGCAGATAGGGGAAGGTGAGGGAGCCGACGAGGCGATTGACCACCAAGCCCATCGCGCCGTCGGCGCTGTGAGCGCAGAGGAAAATCACGCTGCGGGTAAAGCGGGGATCGCGCATGGTCGGCATCGCGACCAGGAGCTGACCCATCAAATAGCCCTCATTCATCTGTTCGGCCATGAATTTGACCTAGGGAGTCGCTCGTCATTCGGCAAGGGCAAACCTTACACGGATTTGTGAGGACCTACCCGAGGTTTTGTGGGGCTCGGCGCATGGTCATGCGACTATAGTCCCGCCCATGAAGAGCTTGCGTTTCATATCGCCGGCAGCGATCGGTCTGTGGCTTGCGCTCTGTACCATGGCGGTGGCGGAGCCCGCTTCCGACTGGGCGGCAACCAGCCAGACCAAGGTCCGTCTGGTCGCGGCCGTCAACGGCAGCGGCGGTGCTGCCTCCGTGCCTCTCGGCCTGCAGTTCCAGCTTCGGCCCGGCTGGAAGACCTATTGGCGCGCGCCGGGGGACGCGGGCTTTCCGGTCACGGTCGATTGGACGGGATCGACCAATCTCGCCAACGCCAGCTTCGCTTGGCCCGTGCCGCATCGCTTCACCTTGTTCGGGCTCGATACCTTCGGCTATGAGAACGAGGTCGTCTTTCCGATCTCGGCCAGACCGAGCGATCCGGCGAAGCCGCTGGGCTTTCGCCTCAAGGTCGATTATCTCGTCTGCGAAAAGATCTGCATTCCCTATACCGCGCGGCTCTCCCTCGATCTGCCGGCGAGCGCGCCCGCACCCAGCGAGTTCGCGCAGCTCATCGCCCGTTATGCCAGCAAGGTGCCGGGCGATGGCGCGGCACATGGGCTGACGCTTTCCGCGGCGACGGCGCAAGGCGATGGCGACCATCCGCATCTCGTCGTATCCGTGGATTCGGCCTTGGCGCTCGATCATCCCGATCTCATCGTCGAGGGGCCGAGCGGCCTCTATTTCCCGGCCCCTCTCGTCACGATCGATCGCGGCGGCCGCCATGTGCTGTTCGATATCGCCGTGCGGCGCGATGCCAAGGCGCCGCCGCTGGCCGATACGCCCTTGATCCTCACCGTCGTCGACGGAGAACGTGGGCTGGAAGCAAAAGTCCTGCCGGGCGAAGGCGCTGTCTCGCCGCTGTGGCCGGCCTTGCTGGCGGCCTTGCTCGGCGGTCTCATTCTCAATCTGATGCCCTGCGTTCTGCCGGTACTGTCGCTGAAGCTTCTGGCTTTCGTTGGCCATGGCGGCGCCTCGCGCGCCCAAGTGCGCATGAGCTTCCTTGCCAGCACTGCGGGCGTGCTGGCGAGTTTTCTCGTCCTGGCCGCGGCTTTGGCCGGGCTCAAGGCGGCCGGCGTTACCGTGGGCTGGGGTCTGCAATTCCAGCAGCCGCTTTTCCTCGCCGGCATGGCTCTATTGCTTACCTTCTTTGCGGGCAATCTGTGGGGCTGGTTCGAAGTTCCTTTGCCGGGATTCGCCGATCGGCTGGCTGCGGCCGTCGATCGACGGCATGGCCTGCTGGGGGATTTTTTGACCGGCACCCTCGCCACGCTGCTGGCAACGCCCTGCACGGCGCCCTTCATGACCACCGCCGTGGGATTTGCGCTTGCCGGCGGCAGCCTGGAAATCTTCGTGATTTTCATGGCTCTTGGCCTGGGGCTTTCGGCGCCCTATCTGCTTGTCGCGGCCTGGCCAGGTCTGGCCACGAGACTGCCGCGGCCGGGAAACTGGATGATCTGGCTGAAGCGTCTGCTGGGCTTGGCCATGGCCGCCACCGCCCTATGGCTGCTCTTCGCATTGGCGGGACAAATCGGCAGCACCGGCAGCCTCGCCACGGGGGCAGCCTTGGTGGCCGTGGGCCTGCTGCTGGTATTTCGGCGCCTGTCTGCGGGCCTGCGCCGGGCGGGGCTGATTGCCGCCGCGATTCTCGCGTTGCTGGCGCCCGCGGTGGTCGCCGAGACGCCGCGCGCGACGACCGCCGCCGATGGCGCTTGGCAGGTTTTCAGCGAAGCCGAACTCGCCAAGCTGGTCGGCGAAGGCAGGACCGTGCTGGTGGATGTGACCGCCGACTGGTGCATCAATTGCCAAGTCAACAAGGCGCTGGTTCTCGATCGCGGCTGGGCGGCCGATGCGCTCGCCACGGGCAAGATCGTCGGCCTTAAAGCCGATTGGACCCGGCCCGATCCGGCGATCGCGCATTACCTGGCAAGTTTCGGGCGCTACGGCATTCCCTTCAACGCGGTTTATGGCCCCCATGCCCAGCAGGGCCTGCCGCTTCCGACGGTGCTCAACGAAGGGGCATTGCGCGAAGCGGTTGCACAGGCCAGCGGAAGTTGACTTTGGGCGACTGATTCTCGACGGTTGACTCTCGACGATTGACCGGCGCCGGTTGAACGGT
>JBGPNG010000425.1:0-2940 GCA_041487395.1 Dongiaceae bacterium | reverse complement strand
GCAGGACGCGCGCCCCGGGCGCATGTCCCAGCTCGGGCGCGATCGCGTAGGCCAGGGTAGACTTGCCTGTTCCGCTCGGCCCGCCGATGGCCAGGATCTGCGCTTCGCGCGTGACGAGCAGGGACAACGCTTCGTCAAGATAGCGCCTGGCGTCGCGCCTTGATCGATCGAATGCTTCGCCACCAGGCTGCGCCTGGGGCGTGGCCGTCGTGACATGAGCCCTGATCGCCGCATGCATGGACATGAAAAGCGGCAGCAGGACGGCGCCATCGACCTCTGCTTCCCGGTCGAAATAGCGGTTGAAAACGAAGTTCGCCCAGCCCGGAAATTCCCGGTGGGTCAGGTCCATAAGCAAGAACGAGAGATCGTACAGAACGTCGACGCAGGCAAGCGAGCGGCTGAATTCAACGCAGTCGAACAGCGTCGGACGACCGTCGACCAGGCAGATATTGCGCAGATGCAGGTCGCCGTGGCAAAGGCGAACCTTGCCGGCGAGCCGCCTATCCTCGATAAGGGTGCCCCACCGCTGGAGTGCGGCTTGACTCTCCGCTGTCAATCGCGCGACGGCAGCCTCGTCGAAAACAAGGGGCGAGACCAAGGCGAGGTTGGAAGCATTGCTATGGATCACCTCGAGAAGCTGCGGCCGCCCGCCGTATTCGCTGTCGACTTCCGCCGACCGATGGAACGCGGCAATACGGTCGGCGAGTTCCTGCATCAGCTCCCGGTTCAGCCCGCCGCGACGCGCGATGTTGTCGAGCAATGCCGCTTGGTCGAAGCGCCGCATGACGACGACGCTGTCCATCAGCTCTCCCTCACCGCCGAAGGAGAGAAGCCCGTCTTTCCTGCGGCGAATTTCCTGCACCGCAATATAGAGTTCGGGCGCCGTGCGCCGGTTCAACCTGTATTCCATCTCGCAGGCGTGCCGGCGGCGCTCGACAGTAGAGTAGTCGAGGTAGCTGAAACGCACGGCCCGCTTTAGCTTGTAGGCCCGATTGCCCGTGAGGAACACGATCGATGCATGCGTCTCCATCCGTTCGACCGGATCCACGGCACCGCCATGGCTCGCGGGATCGGATAGAAAGGCGATGGCGGCGCTTTGGTCGTCGACGATCATGATTGAAGAATAAGTTTAGCGCCTCCCCCTCCATGGGAATGATTTAGATCAAGGTTCGATGCTTCGCTTCCTGGAAGAATATCAAAAAATGCGCGGGAAAATGGGTATGAGTGCTTCATCCACCGAACATAGACGCAAAGCCGCGGAATACCGCTGCTTGGCCAATCGCGTGACGACCGAATGGGTGCGCGAAGCCTTGCTGTCACAAGCGACATCCCATGACGAGAAGGCCATGTCGAGTGAAGATCAGTATGCGGTCTTGGCCCCGAGGCAACTGGATTCGAACGCAGCCGCTGGCAACGGCCACTGCCGGCTCGCATCGCAGCGCCCGCGCCGCCGGAAAATCTCTTCGGTACCCGATTCGCGTCCTTGATTTGCGTCAAAGCGGCTGCAGCCGGGCGTCCTACGAGTAGGTGCTTGGCGCCGGCGAAGCGGCCTTTGGTTGCGAAGGAACGATCCTGCCGGACTGCTGCTTCAGGTCAACGGCGTGTTGCGATCGGTAATGTCACAACCGCGTCATACGGCCACCGGCGTCCCTCGCACGCGGCCTTGATCCAGCGCAATGTAACGCGACGCAGAAGCGCTAACCTGAGATCATGGACAAGAAGACCAAATTTCATCTTTGGTATTTCATCGCCGCCTTCGTCGGCGTGTTTCTGCTTCAGGCGCTGTGGGCCCTAAGCCAGAAAGTGGAAGACATACCCTACAGCCAATTCCAGGAGCTGCTGAAGTCCGGCCAGGTCCAGGAGGTGGTCGTAAGTGCGAATACGGTCTATGGCACGTTGAAACCGGCCCCCTCCGGTGAGCAGAAGCGTTTCGTCACGACCCGCGTCGAGCCGGGACTCGCTGCCGAGCTGCAGCAGCATGGCGTGCGCTACGGCGGCGCCACGGAAAACACTCTATTGAGGGACATTCTCTCCTGGATCGTTCCCGTTCTGCTGTTCTTCGTGCTGTGGATGGTTGTTTTCCGGCGGTTTGCCGACAAGCAGGGTCTGGGCGGATTCATGACCGTCGGCCGCAGCAAAGCGAAGATCTATGTCGAAACGGATACCAAAGTCACCTTCGCCGATGTTGCCGGCGTAGACGAAGCGAAGGCCGAGCTGCAAGAGGTAGTCGGGTTCCTCAAGGAGCCGCAGCGCTATGGCCGCCTTGGCGGCAGAGTGCCGAAGGGCGTACTGCTGGTGGGGCCCCCGGGGACAGGCAAGACCCTGCTCGCCCGCGCCGTGGCGGGCGAGGCAAGCGTACCTTTCTTTTCCATCAGCGGCGCGGAATTCGTTGAACTCTTCGTCGGCGTCGGTGCCGCGCGGGTACGCGATTTGTTCGAGCAGGCGCAGGCAAAAGCGCCCGCCATTATCTTCATCGACGAACTCGACGCTCTTGGTCGGGCTCGCTCGCCCTTCGCCTTCGGCGGCGGCAACGACGAAAAGGAACAGACGCTGAACCAACTGCTGGCCGAGTTGGATGGCTTTGACCCTAGGGGCGGACTCGTTTTTTTGGCAGCAACCAACAGGCCGGAAATTCTTGATCCGGCTCTGCTGCGCGCCGGGCGCTTCGACCGGCAGGTGCTGGTCGACCGGCCGGACAAGCTGGGTCGGGTGCAGATTCTGGCGATCCATCTCAAGAAGGCAAAACTGGCGCCGGATTTGAGACCGGAGGAGATCGCCGCGCTCACGCCCGGCTTCAGCGGTGCCGATCTAGCCAACCTCGTGAACGAGGCGGCGCTCTTCGCCACCCGCCGCGGCGCCGATGCGGTCTCCATGGATGATTTCACCGCCGCCATCGAGCGTATTGTCGCCGGTCTCGAAAAGCGGAACCGCCTGCTCAAT
>JBGPNG010000424.1:0-2945 GCA_041487395.1 Dongiaceae bacterium | reverse complement strand
TGCCGCCGATCAGGGTCTGTATGAAATCCGCGGCTTCGGTGCCAAACGCAAGCTACCGACCTTCGACGATCTGGTGTTCCTCGGTGCATCGGTCTCCCGTTATCCGCTGGAGGGCTATCGCGAGAAATGCGCGACCGACGTATGGCTGGGCACGCGGTTTGCCAAAAAGCCCATCCATCTGAAAATTCCCATCACCATCGCCGGTATGAGCTTCGGCGCGCTGGGCGCCAACGCCAAGGAAGCCATCGGTCGGGCCTGCACGGAGATCGGAACCTCGAGCACGACGGGCGATGGCGGCATGACGGAGGAGGAGCGGCGCTCGTCCAAGACCCTGGTCTATCAGGTCCTGCCTTCGCGCTACGGCCTCAACCCCGACGATCTTCGCCGCTGCGATGCCATCGAGGTCGTCATCGGCCAGGGCGCCAAGCCCGGCGGCGGCGGCATGTTGCTGGGTATGAAGATCACCGAGCGCGTCGCCAAGATGCGCGCCCTGCCTGTCGGTATCGATCAGCGCAGCGCCTGCCGTCATCCCGATTGGACGGGACCCGACGATCTCACCATCAAGATTCAAGAACTGCGTGAGATCACCAACTGGGAAAAGCCCATTTATGTGAAAGTCGGGGCCACGCGCACGCGCTATGACGTGGCACTTGCCGTCAAAGCCGGCGCCGATGTCGTCGTGGTCGACGGCATGCAAGGCGGCACGGCGGCAACGCAGGACGTGTTCATCGAGCATGTCGGTATCCCAACCTTGCCGGCCGTGCGACTTGCGGTCGAGGCGCTGCAGGAACTCGATATGCATCGCAGGGTGCAACTGATCGTCTCGGGCGGCATCCGGAGCGGCGCCGACGCCGGCAAGGCGCTGGCCATGGGCGCCGATGCGGTGGCAATCGGTTCGGCGACGATGGTGGCACTGGGTTGCAACAAACCGGTCTTTATCGAGGACTACCACAAGCTCGGCACCGAACCCGGCATGTGCCACCACTGTCACACCGGGCGATGCCCCGTGGGTGTGACGACGCAGGATCCCGAGTTGCAGAAGCGATTGAGCCCGGAGCAGGGGGCTCGATGGCTGCGCAACTATCTCTCGGTCATGGTCCTGGAATTGCAGACCGTCGCCCGCGCCTGCGGCAAGAGCCATGTCCATAATCTGGAGCCTGACGATTTGGTTGCCCTGACGGTGGAGGCCGCCGCCATGGCGGGCATTCCGCTGGCGGGTACGGATTGGATTCCGGGCCGCAATCGCTATTGAACGAGCTGCGCGTGCATCATAAAAATCAAACGCCAGGGGGATACTAATGACGATCGACCTCGCCAAAGTTGCTAAAGAACGCAAGATCAAATATTTCCTCATCAGCTACGTCGATCTGTTCGGCGGGCTGCGCGCCAAGCTGGTGCCGGCCCAAGCCATCGCAGGCATGCAGCGCGACGGGGCCGGTTTCGCCGGCTTCGCCACATGGCTGGACATGTCGCCTGCCGATTCCGATCTCTTCGCCCGGCCCGATCCGGAGAGCCTGATCCAGCTGCCGTGGAAGCCGGAAGTAGGTTGGCTCGCCAGCGATTTGTGGATGGATGGCAAGGAAGTCGCCGCCTCGGCCCGCAAGGTGCTGAAGGAGCAGGTCGCCGCTGCTGCCGCCAAAGGCCTTCGCATGAAATCTGGCGTCGAATGCGAATTCTTCCTGATCATGCCGGACGGCAAGGCGATTTCCGACCCCGCCGACACGCAGGAAAAGCCCTGTTACGACCAGCAGGCGCTGATGCGCCGCTATGACGTGATCACCGAAATCTGCGACAGCATGCTCACCCTCGGCTGGAGTCCCTATCAGAACGACCACGAGGATGCCAACGGCCAATTCGAAATGAACTGGGAATATGACGATTGCCTCAGGACCGCGGACCGGCATGCCTTCTTCAAATATATGGTGAAGGCGATCGCCGAGAAGCATGGGCTTCGCGCCACCTTCATGCCCAAGCCCTTCCTCAGCCTGACGGGCAATGGCTGTCATGCCCATGTCTCGGTTTGGGACAAGACGGGCAAGAACAATCTGTTCCACGACCCGAAGGGCGAACTCGGCCTCTCCCAGATGGCCTATAACTTCCTGGGGGGCGTCATCCACAACACCGACGCCCTCTGCTCGCTGTTCAACCCGACCGTCAACAGCTTCAAGCGCATCAACGCGCCGCGCACCATATCCGGTGCCACATGGGCGCCGAACACGATCACCTATGGCGGCAACAATCGCACCCATATGGTGCGCATCCCGGATGCCGGGCGCTTTGAACTCCGCCTGATGGATGGTGCGGCCAATCCCTATCTGATGCAGGCGGGCGTGCTCGCCGCCGGTCTGGATGGCGTCGCCAACAAGCGCGATCCGGGCAAGCGCCTGGATATCAACATGTACACCGAGGGCCATACGGTGAAGGGCGTCCGCAAACTGCCCCTCAATCTGCTGGACGCCATCCGGCTGACCGACAAGAGCAAGACCCTGCGCGAACGGCTGGGCGACAGCTTTATCGACAGTTACGTCAAGCTGAAGAACGACGAATGGTCCAGTTTCAACCGGCATCTCAGCACTTGGGAGACCGCAAACACGCTGGATTGCTAGGCCGTAGAAGGCTAGTTTTCGTCGCCCACAGACGTTTTGCGCCGGCGACCGTGGCCTATACGGTTGCCGGCGCGCTTGCGAGGGCATACCGGCCAGGCAAATCAATTCAGGACAGGAGCGTTCGACGATGGCGAACAAGGTGGGCAGCGACATCGAGATTGCCCGGGCGGCCAAGATGCTGCCGATTGGCGAGATCGCAAAACGCGTCGGCATTCCTGACGAGCATCTCTATCGCCATGGGCCGACCAAGGCCAAGCTCGCCCTGGAGTTCATCGAGAGCATCAAAAGTCGCCCCAATGGCAAGCTGATCCTGGTCACCGCCATCACCCCGACGCCGGC
>JBGPNG010000423.1:0-2948 GCA_041487395.1 Dongiaceae bacterium | reverse complement strand
AGGGCTGGCTTGCGCAGCAAAGTGCCGCCCGGAAATCCGCGATGGCCGATTTTGGCGAAGACGTCGAAGCGCTCGGCCGTGCCGGCAATCGCCTCGGCCATCAGCTTGCCGGCAAGCGAAGCCAGCGCCACGCCCTGCCCCGAATAGCCCTGGGCGAAATATATTTCGCCCGGCAGGCGTCCCAGATGCGGCAGGCGATTCATGGTGATGGCAAGTTGGCCGCCCCAGGCATAGTCGATGCGCTTGCCGGCGAGCTGGGGAAAGACGCGCAGCATGTGGCGCCGCACGAATCCGGCGATGTCGCGCGGCGGGTGGCGCGAATAGGCCTCGCCGCCGCCGAAAAGAAGACGCCCATCGGCGGAGAGCCGGAAATAGTCGACGACGAATTTCGTGTCGCAGACCGCCACGTCGTCGCGGATGAGCGCGCGTGCCCCCGCTACGCCCAGAGGCTCGGTCGCGACGATGTAGTTGGAGATGGGTATGATCTTGCCCGCAATCCGGGGCTCGAGCCCCTCGAGATAGGCATTGCAGCCGAGCAGGATATGGCGCGCCTTGATCCGGCCGGCAGATATCCGCACCTCGCCGGGGGCAATCGAAAGTGCCGCCGTGTCTTCGCAGATCCTGGCGCCGGCCGCCTCGGCGGCCGCGGCCAAGCCCAAAGCGTAATTGAGCGGATGGAGATGGCCGGCGCCCGCATCGGCGATGCCGCCGTGATAGCACCGGCTGGCAAGGCGATCCTCGACCTCGGCCTTGGTCAGGAATTTCGTCGCGCCATAGCCGAACGCGCGGCCCTGGATCTCGACCTCCTCTGCCATCCAAGCGGGATCGCTCGCCTTGTAAGCGACATAGAGCGAGCCCGTCTTCAGATCACAGGCAATCGCGTGACGGGCGATGCGTTCGCGCACGAGTGCCCTGGCTTCCTCCGACAGATCGAACAGGCGCTTGGCCTCGCTCTGGCCGAACATGGCGATGAGTTCGCTCGCCCCTTTGCGCAAGCCGGTGTTGAGCTGACCGCCGTTGCGCCCCGAGGCACCCCAGCCGACGCGCCGAGCCTCGATCAGCACGGTCTTGTAGCCGCGCTCGGCCAAATGAAGCGCCGCCGACAGCCCGGTATATCCGCCGCCGACGACGCAGGCGTCGACGCTGAGCTCGCCTTCAAGGCCAGGGCGCACCGGGACCGGATTGGCCGTGGCGCTGTAGTAGGATTCGGGAAGGCTCGACATCGATCCCAGGCTAGCAATCAACCGGCCGCGGCGCCACCGGCCGCCCTTTTCGATACGCTGTCATGCCCGGGTTGGCCGACGGAAGAGATCCGGGTATCCAGGGGCTTCTTCTTCCGGCAGCAGAGGGCACGGCGATTGCGCAAGCCTGGCGCAATCGACAAAATGACGAAACATCAAGGACACCCATGGCCCAGATCTATTCCATCGACGGCGTCATTCCCGTGGTTCATCCCGACGCATTCGTCCATCCCTCGGCAGTCCTGATCGGCGATGTCATCATCGGGCCCGGCTGCTATGTCGGTCCCTGCGCCTCGTTGCGCGGGGATTTCGGCAGGTTGATCATGGAGCGCGGGTCCAATCTGCAGGACGGCTGCGTCATGCATGGCTTTCCCGACACCGACACGGTGATCGAGGAAGACGGGCATATCGGCCATGGCGCGATCCTGCACGGCTGCCGGATCAAGCGCGACGCGCTGGTCGGCATGAATGCAACGGTGATGGACGGCGCCATCATCGGCGAATCGGCCATGGTGGCGGCGATGGCCTTCGTGCGCGCCGGCTTCGAAGTGCCAGCCCGGACCCTGGCCGCGGGCATCCCGGCCAAGATCCTGCGGCCGCTGACTGACAAGGATATCGCCTGGAAACGCGAGGGCACGGCCGATTATCAGCGCCTGGTCTTGCGCAGTGCGAGGAGCCTGAAGGAGGTGGAACCGCTGAGCGAGATCGAGCCCAACCGCCCGCGCATTGACGGCGGCGGCGGCATCCCGCTTTATTTGCAAAAGACGAAATAGCCAGCAGGGGCAGAGCCATGTTGAAGGAATTCAAGGAGTTCATTTCCCGCGGCAGCGTCGTCGATCTCGCCGTCGGCGTGATCATCGGTGCAGCATTCACCGGGATCGTCAATTCGCTGGTCAACGACATCATCATGCCGCCGATTGGCCTGGTGCTGGGCGGTATCGATTTCTCGAATTTCTTCATCACCCTGAAGGGCGACCACTTCGCCACGCTCAAGGCGGCACAGGACGGCGGGGCCGTCGTCATCGCCTATGGCCAGTTCTTCAATGCGGTCTTCAAATTCCTGATCGTCGCCTTCGCCATCTTCATTCTGGTAAAGCAAGTCAACCGTTTCATGCGCAAGCAGGAAGCGGCACCCGCCGCGCCGAGCGCCGAGGTGACACTTCTGACCCAGATCCGGGATCTGCTGAAGACGCGCACGCCGGCTTGAAGACACCCATAATCCCAGATGTTTATCGCAAACGGGCGCCGGCCGGCGGGCCCCTGGGCAAGGACGGGACAAGGCCGCGCGTGAGTCGCGGAAGCTGTGCTCTGCCGGCAGGCAGGTACGCGCCTCTTTCTGGCCATGAGCTCGCCGGCAGTCTAGCCGTCACCGAAGAGATCCGCTCTGCGAACTCACCGGGTCGGCCGCGGCGCCTTGTCGTCCTGGGATTTGTTTGCAGACCGCAGGCCAAGCTTGAAGGTTCTATGTGCTTGTCGCCTCCCTGATCTTCATCGCCACCTATGTCGTCATCTCCCTCGGCCGTACCCCGGGGCTCCGGCTCGACCGGGCTGGTTATCGTCACGGCACTGATCCTGATGGTGTACCGTCACGAGTTCCTGACGGCAGCTCGGTTGGCTCCTGCGCCAGCGCGATTGCGCTGGAACAGATGGCTGCTAGCCAAGTCGCTCGTCGTCACCCTTGGCACGATCGCATTCTTCTTCGTTGGT
>JBGPNG010000422.1:0-2958 GCA_041487395.1 Dongiaceae bacterium | reverse complement strand
TCGGCCGGCTATATCGCCGGAACGGCCAAGATCCGCATTCCCATAAAACACATGCACTGCAATTCGTGCGTGACGCGTATCGAGCTGGCTCTGCAAATGGTGCCTGGGGTCGTCGCAGCTCGCGCGAATCTTGGCACAAGTGCCGCAGACGTAGAGTACCAACCAGAAAAAACGTCCTTCGAATCGATCCGCAAGGCGATCGAATCAGCCGGACATCGGGTGGCAGAGCCCAGACCCCCAAAGCAGCCGATCGACGAGATGGTCGAACCCGAAGAAGCGGCGCGCCAGGAAGAGTACCGCATTTTGATGCGGAAGTTCTGGTTTGCCGCCATCGTATCGGTTCCAGTAATGACATTGAGCTATCCGGACCTCGTTCCCGGCCTCAGGGATTGGATGCCAGCCGGCAGCGAGACGAGGCGGATCGTTTGGACACTCCTAGGCCTGCTCAGCCTTCCTGTGCTCGTCTGGTCTGGGTCGCAATTCTTTGTCGGCATGTGGGACGCGCTGAAGCACCGCGCCGCGAACATGCATACGCTGATCGCCATCGGTGTGTCGGCGGCCTTCCTCTATTCGGTCATCGCCGTTGCCTTCCCGGGTCTGTTCCCGAGCATGGCGCTTGCTGAGGTGTTCTGGGACGTTACCGATGTCGTCGTCGCCCTCGTCACCCTCGGACTGGCGCTCGAGCTCAAGGCAAAGGGCCGCACGTCCGAGGCGATCAAGAAACTGATCGGGCTGGAAGCCAAGACCGCTCGCGTGGTCCGGGAAGGCAAAGAAATCGATCTCCCGGTCGAGGAGGTCGTCGTTGGCGACATCGTCGTCGTGCGTCCCGGAGACAAGGTGCCGGTCGACGGCGAGGTTATTGAGGGCGCTAGCGCAATCGATGAATCCATGATCACAGGCGAGTCCATCCCGGTCGAGAAGCATGCCCGCGACGAAGTCATTGGCAGCACGCTCAACAAGACAGGCAGCTTCAAGTTCCGCGCAAACAAAGTCGGCAAGGATACGGCTCTTGCCAACATCATTCGCATGGTGAAGGACGCACAGGGCTCTAAAGCTCCCATCCAACGCATCGTTGACGCCGTATCCGGCTATTTCGTCCCGACCGTGATGATCCTGGCAATTCTCTCTTTTATGGCTTGGTATCTCTTCGGTCCTGAGCCGCGGATCATCTATGCGACCATCGTTCTGGTCACGACGCTGATCATTGCCTGCCCCTGTGCCCTGGGCCTCGCCACGCCGACATCTCTGACGGTCGGCATGGGCAAAGGCGCCGAGAACGGAATATTGATCCGCTCCGGCGACGCGCTCCAGAGCGCCGAGGAACTCGACGCTATTGTTCTTGACAAGACCGGGACGATCACCCGCGGCGAGCCATCGCTGACCGATGTCGTCCCCGTCGAAGGACAGAAGGAGGACATGGTCCTTCGGCTCGCGGCCGCCCTCGAGCGTGGCTCGGAGCATCCGCTCGGAGAAGCGATCGTCAAGGGTGCCGAGGCACGCGGCTTTCCGTCGGTCGCGACGACCGGCTTCGCCGCCATACCGGGCCAGGGTGTGAGCGGTAGCGTCGAAGGGCGCCAGGTCCTGCTTGGTAACGCCAAGCTGATGCGCGACCGGGGCGTGCCGATCGGTGACCTTGTCCCGTCGTGGGAACGCCTGGCCACAGAAGGAAAGACGCCCATGTATGTCGCGGCCGATGGCCAACCGCTTGGGCTGGTCGCCGTGGCCGATACGGTGAAGCCGGATTCGAAAGCCGCGATCGACTCTTTGCTCCGCCTCGGCATTGAGGTTGTCATGTTGACTGGGGACAACGAGCGGACGGCAAAAGCCATTGCCGGGCAGGTAGGCATCGGGCGCGTATTGGCCGAAGTACTCCCCGATGACAAGGCGCATGAGATCCAGAAGCTTCAGCTCGAAGGCAAGAACGTCGGCATGGTCGGAGACGGCATCAATGATGCCCCGGCCCTCGCCCAAGCCGATGTCGGCTTCGCGATCGGCACGGGTACTGACGTCGCCATCGAAGCGAGCGACGTGACGCTCATCAAGGGCAGCTTGCAAGGCGTGGTTACGGCGATCGAGATCAGCCGGGCGACCATGCGCAACGTGCGCCAGAACCTGATCGGCGCCTTCGGCTACAACATCCTCGGCATTCCAGTCGCAATGGGCGTTCTCTATCCCATCCTCGGCGTCCTGCTGTCGCCGCTGATTGCCTCGGCGGCTATGGCCTTCAGTTCGGTCACCGTCGTCACCAACGCCAACCGGCTGCGGTTTTTTCAAACGAAACGGATTGCACCATGACCCCGGATCGCTTGATCGTTCTTGCCGTTGGGCTTCTCCTGATTGGCTTCATCGTCTGGTTCTTCTGGCTCAAGCATACGAAGGGCGTGCGCGCCGCGGAGACCAGCGGCGGCTATCAGGAAGTCATGGTTCTCGTAAAAGGTGGCTACACGCCCGACACCATTGTGGTTCGGCATGGGCGGCCGGTACGGATCAACTTCCGGCGTGAGGAAACGGCAGGCTGCTCAGACAAAGTGATTTTCGCCGATTTTCACAAGAGTGCCGATTTGCCCACGGGCGAGACGGTGGCGGTCGAGCTCCTGCCCAAGGAGCCAGGCGAATACACATTCGCCTGCCCGATGGGAATGTTCAGGGGCAGGCTCATCGTCGAGTGATTTCGCATCGCCGGTCGTGGATCTCGGTAGCCTGTTGACCTGGATCAAGGCGTTACTCGCACCATAGGAATACCTAAAATAACTCAGTCCTATTGGACGGTTCTGCAGTCGAGGAGCGCAATATGGATCATGAAACTCACGACGGTGGCAAGCGAGGCTTCTTTGCCTCTCGCGCGAACATTGTTCTTGTCGGGTTCCTGGTCATCGCGGGCTTTTACTTGCTGACAGAACACCGCGCGCACCTCTATGGCTGGCTTCCCTGGCTGCTCCTGCTAGCCTGTCCGCTCAT
>JBGPNG010000421.1:0-2960 GCA_041487395.1 Dongiaceae bacterium | reverse complement strand
GTTCGACGAAACGCTCGCCGAACCGCTCCAGGGTCTTCTCGATTCGGCGAATATCGATGATGTCGTTGCCGATCCCCAAAATCATGCGCTGCGTTCGCCGCCCGCCTCGGCCCGCGCCTTGTCCATCAGCGCCCGCATCCGCTTGATCGAGCTTTCCAAGCCGCCGAATATCGCCTCGCCGATCAGAAAATGGCCGATGTTGAGTTCCGCCAGCGTCGGTATGGCGGCGACCGGTGCCACCGTATCGAAGGTCAACCCATGGCCGGCATGGCATTCCAGCCCCAGCGAGGCAGCATAGGCCGCTGCTTTAATCAGACGCTCGAGATGGCGCGCACGCTCTGCCCCCTCGGCCTCGCAATAAGCGCCCGTGTGAAGTTCGACCACTGGGGCGCCCAGGGCGATGGCAGCGTCAAGTTGCCGCGGCTCGGCCTCGATGAACAGCGAGACCTGGATGCCGGTATCGGCGAGCCGGCGCACGAAGGGTGCCAAGTGATTGTGGCCGCGCGCGGCGTCGAGCCCGCCCTCGGTCGTCCGTTCCTCGCGTTTCTCCGGCACCAGACAGGCGGCGTGGGGTTTGTGGCGCAACGCGATAGCCAACATTTCTTCGGTCGCCGCCATCTCGAAATTGAGCGGCAGGTCGATCTCCCGGCTCAGCCGGTCGATATCGTGGTCCGAGATATGGCGGCGGTCTTCGCGCAGATGCGCGGTGATCCCGTCGGCGCCGGCCTGTGCCGCCAGACGCGCGGCACGCACCGGGTCCGGATGCCGCCCGCCCCGGGCGTTTCGGATGGTCGCGACATGGTCGATATTGACGCCCAGGCGCAAGCTACGCTGTTTCATTTCTCCTCTCTATCGGCGCGCGGTCCGACGGACCGGCGGCCCCGCCGCAATGTACGGGCATGATGATAGCGCGAGACAAGGTAGCGCGCCGGAAAAAAGCTGATCAACCAGACGGCCGCCCCGACCGGGATCGAGCCCAGCATCATGGGCAGCATGACCTGAAGCGGATGGTGGAAAATGTAGCCCACATGCACCTCCTGCGGCAGCCGATGCAGGCTGGCTTCGCCCAGCATCCGGGCGCCTAGGTGATATATGCCGAGCAGAATCAGCGGGATCGTCCATGGATTGCCGACGATTTGCGTGGCGATCGCCGCGGCGAGCGGGCTGCCCCGCACGGCCCAGGCAACCACGAGTGCGATGCCCAGATGGAAGCCCACGAAGGGCGTGCAGGCGATCGCCGCCCCGCAGGCGAAGCCTACGGCGATGGATGTGGGGGTGCCTGGCATCCGACCGATGCGATGCATCAGATAGCGGGTCGAGCGGGCGAAGCCGATTCTGGGCCAGAAGAATTCGCGAACATGGCGCAATAGCGATTGCTTGCGGCGGCGGCGAAACATGGGATTCCCGCGGCGGCTAGATCAGCCCCGCGCCCGCTCCACCGTATTGATGGCCGGGGTCGCCCTAAGGGCGGCGATGATGTTGGTGAGGTGGCGCACGTCCTTCACCTCGACGTCGATCATCATCTCGAAAAAGTCGGTGGAGCGATTGGTAATTTTCAGATTGGTGATGTTTCCTTGGCTCTTGCCAATCACGGTCGACAGGCTGCCGAGGCTGCCCGGCTCGTTGGCGACGACGACATGGAGGCGCCCGACATGGCCTTCGGCCTTCGACGGATCGACATGCCAGGCGACGTCGAGCCAGCGCTCCGGCGCATCGGCGAAGCTTTCCAGCGTCTCGCAGTCGATGGTGTGAATGGTCACGCCCTTGCCGGTGGTGACGATGCCCACGATGCGATCGCCCGGCAGCGGGTGACAGCAGCCGGCGAAGTTGATCGCCATGCCGGGAATGAGCCCGGTGATGGGAATCGCCAGATCTTCCTTCGCAGCCGGTTTCTTGAGCCGGCCACGGCGCGCCGTCGCCACTTTGGCCTCAGCGGCGGGCTTGATGCCAGGGAAGACCGCGGCAACTACTTCGCGGCCGGTTAGATTGCCGGCACCGACGGCGGCGTACAATTCCTCGACCGATTCGCATTTGAGTTTCTTCAGCGCGCCTTCCAGGCCCTTCTCGGTCAACTCATGGCCGTCGTGGCGGAAATCCTTGGCCAGGATGGAGCGGCCGAGTTCGAGATATTGGGCGCGCTGCTGGGTCCGGATGAAGCGGCGGATGCGCGCGCGCGCCTTGCCGGTGACGACAAAACGCTCCCACGTCGGCGAGGGCGTTTGATTTCGCGAGGAGACGATCTCGACCTGATCACCGTTTTGCAGTTGCGTTCGCAGCGGCGCCATGCGGCCGTTGATCTTGGCCCCGACGCAGCGGTCGCCGACCTCCGAATGCACGGCATAGGCGAAATCGACCGGCGTGGAGCCGCGCGGCAAGGCGATCAGGTCGCCCTTGGGCGTGAAGCAGAACACCTGATCCTGGAACATCTCGAGCTTGGTGTGTTCGAGGAATTCCTCGGGCCCGGCGGCATGTTCGAGGATTTCCAGCAGCTCGCGCAGCCAGCGATATTGGCGGCCGTCGAGTTGCGGGGCCTCCTGCTTGAAACGCCAATGGGCGGCAACGCCGAGATCGGCCACTTCGTGCATCTCGCGCGTGCGGATTTGCACTTCAATGCGCTGACGCTCAGGACCTATGACGCATGTGTGGAGCGAGCGATAGTTGTTGGGCTTCGGCGTGCTGATGTAGTCCTTGAACCGGCCGGGCACCATGGAATATGTCGAGTGCAGCACGCCCAGCGCCTGGTAGCAGGCCGTCACGTTCTCTACGACGATGCGGAACGCCATGATGTCGGAAAGCTGCTCGAAACTGATGTTCTTGCGCTGCATCTTGCGCCAGATGGAATAGGGCGTCTTTTCGCGGCCCGAGATCCAGGCCTCGACGCCGGTGGCATCAAGCGTACGCTTCAATTCGGCGATGATCCGGGGCACCGTATCGCCGCCCTGTTCGCGCAGATATTTCAG
>JBGPNG010000420.1:0-2969 GCA_041487395.1 Dongiaceae bacterium | reverse complement strand
TGCCTCGGCATTCCCTGGGGCGCGCCCGCCGACACCAACGTGATGAAGGCGATGCGCGACATGCTGCCGGCAAGCGCCGTCTGGGCAGGTTTCGGCATCGGGCGCATGCAGATGCCCATGGTGGCTCAAGCGGTGCTGCTCGGCGGCAATGTGCGCGTGGGGCTGGAAGACAACATCTGGCTCGACAAGGGCGTCTATGCCAGCAACGGTACGCTGGTTCAGCGCGCCGTGGAGATCGTTCGCCTGTTGGGCGCGCGCACGCTCACGCCCGCCGAGGCACGCAAGAAGATCGGCCTCAAGAAGCGCGGCTGACGGCGAAATCCCAAAGCGGAAGTCAAGAGCGGAAGCCAAGAACGGAAGGACCGGAGAATGGCCGAGGTTAACCAGGTTCGCCGCGTCGCTTTGGTGGGCGGCGGCGTGATCGGCGGCGGGTGGGCGGCGCGTTGCTTGGCCTACGGGCTCGACGTCGTGGCAACCGATCCGGGGCCGGGCGCGGAGGAGAAGATTCGCGCAACCGTGGCGAACGCCTGGCCGGCGCTGACCAAGGTCGGGCTGAAACCGGGGGCGAGCCCGTCGCGGCTCAGCTTTGCCAAGGACCTGGAAACCGCGGTCGCGAGCGCCGACTTCGTCCAGGAGAGCGCGCCCGAGAATGAGGATCTGAAGCGCAAGCTCCACGCCCGGATCGATGGGGCGGCGCGGCCCGATGTCGTGATCGCGTCCAGCTCGTCAGGCCTTCTGCCGACGCGCTTCCAGGCCGATTGCAGGCATCCCGAGCGGGTCGCCGTCGGCCATCCCTTCAATCCGGTCTACATGCTGCCGCTGGTCGAAGTGCTGGGCGGCGAGAAGACGTCGCCCAAAGCCCTCGACAGCGCAGCCGCCTTCTACAAGCGCATCGGCATGCGTCCCCTCAAGGTGAAAGTCGAAGTACCGGGCTATATCGCGGACCGGCTGCAGGAGGCGCTGTGGCGCGAAGCGCTCCACCTGATTGCCGATGGCGTATGCACCACCGGCGACATCGACGATGCGATCCGCTTCGGTCCGGGCTTGCGCTGGTCCTTCTTCGGCACCTGCCTCATCTATCACTTGGCCGGCGGCGACGAAGGCATGGCCCATTTCATGGATCATTTCGGGCCCGCGCTCGAACTGCCCTGGACCAGTCTGAAAGGCCCCAAACTGACGCCCGAACTGGTGAGGCGCATGGTGGAAGGCACCAAGGCCCAGGCGGCCGGCAAATCGGTTAAGGAGCTCGAGCGCTTCCGCGACGATTGTCTGATCGCCGTCAGCCGCGCCGTGGCCGAAGTGCGGGCCAAACACGGCATCGACGTCGATCCGGCCTGAGCCGGCCATGGATCATTGCGCGCTCGCTGCGCGCCTCCCGCGCGAGGGATCGAGCCGCATCCTGCTGTCGCTCAAGCCCAAGCAGCCCCAGGCAGTTACCCCTTGAAACCGAGCCGTTTGTTTCTTATTTGTTTCTCGACGGTGCCCGTTGGGGCCGTCCGGAGTTCCATTTCGGCGCTCCTCTGAAGCCCGCTCGAAAGGAGGGGCTGTCACGATGTCCCGCATGTCGCTGTTCAACAGCCCGCTGCTTCTGGGCTTCGATCAGTACGAACGCACGCTCGATCGCATCGGCCGCAACGCCGAGGGCTACCCGCCCTATAACATCGAGCAGATGGCCGATGATCGCCTGCGCATCACGCTCGCGGTCGCCGGATTCGCTCGGGAAGATCTGGAGATCACGCTGGAAGCCAACCAGCTCATCATCCGCGGCAAACAAGCCGACCAGCCGGAGCGCGTCTATCTCCACCGCGGCATCGCTGGCCGCCAGTTCCAGCGCAGCTTCGTTCTGGCCGACGGGCTCGAGGTCGCCGGCGCCGATTTGACCAACGGATTGCTGGAAATCGAAATCCTGCGCCCGCCGGTCGAACAGCAGGTTCGCACGATCCCCATCCGCGGCAACGAATCCGGCAGCGGCCGAATCGACATCGCCGGCGGGACATCCCGAAAGGAGCAAATCAGATGAACGCCATAGCGGACATCCGGAAGATCACGCCGCAGGGCCTGGCGATGCTGGGCATGCAGAACATGGCCTATCTCAGAGCCGTCACCCTGGATGGCACGCCGGGCTTCGGCATTTTCGCCGCCGACGGAACCCAGGTCGCCTTCGCCCCAAACCGGGCGCTGGCAGCGGCCGCCGTTCGCCAGCATGATCTGGAGCCGGTCAGCGTCCACTGAAAAACAGAACGCGGGCGAAGGACTCGCGTGACGAAAAGAAACCCGGTGCTGCTCGCCAGCGCCGGGTTTTTGCATCTCAGGCGGCTGATTCAGGCGGCGTGGCTGGCCTGCGCGTCTGTCAGCAAGGCGTAGAGCGCGTCCGGGTTTTCCGCCCCGCGCAGCTTTTCGCAGACCTGGCGATCGCGCAGCAGACGCGAGACGCGGGCCAGCGCCTTCAAATGATCGGCCCCCGCCCCTTCCGGCGCCAGAAGAAGAAACACGAGGTCGACGGGCTGCTCGTCCACGGCATCGAAATCCACTGGCGGATCGACGCGGACGAACAAGCCGTGCAGGCGCGACAGCGCGGGAAGCCGGCCATGGGGAATGGCGATGCCATTGCCCACGCCGGTCGAGCCCAGGCGCTCGCGCTCCAGCAGCACATCGAAAATCTGCCGCTCGTTGACGCCGGCGAGGTCGGCGGCGCGCTTGGCCAGTTCCTGCAGAAGTTGCTTCTTGCTGCTCGCCCGCAGCCGGGCCACGACGGCGGCCGGCGTAATCAAGTCTTCGATATCCATGAAACTCCCTCGTGCCTTCTAAACTAGGCGCCGCCGTTGCCTTGCGGATCGACCCAGCCGACGTTCCCATCGGCCCTGCGATAGACCATGTTCAGGCCCCCATGGGCGCGATTGACGAACATCACCGCGCCGCTGTCGGCGAGATCGAGATGCATCACCGCCTCGCTCACCGTCAACGTCAGG
>JBGPNG010000419.1:0-2972 GCA_041487395.1 Dongiaceae bacterium | reverse complement strand
TTCCTCAATCCGCATGATCCCAAGGTGATCGCCCAGGCGCGCGCGGACGGTGTGCCGGAAGCCTGGCTCGCCGCGGCGCAGCTGTCGCCAGTCTACAAGATGGCGATCGATTGGAAGATCGCGTTTCCGCTGCATCCGGAATACCGCACCTTGCCGATGGTCTGGTACGTGCCGCCGCTGTCGCCGATCCAGGCCAAGGCCGAAGCAGGCCAGCTCGGCACCAACGGCGTCATCCCGGACGTCGCGAAGCTGCGCATTCCGCTGCGCTATCTCGCCAATCTCCTGACGGCGGGCGACGAGCAGCCGGTCAAGCTGGCGCTCGAGCGCCTGCTCGCAATGCGGGCCTATATGCGCGCCCGTCATGTCGACGGGGTCGAGGCCGCGGAGATACTCTCGCAGGTTGGCCTCGACCGCGCACTCATCGAGGATATGTACAAGATTCTGGCGATCGCCAATTACGAGGACCGCTTCGTCATTCCGACGACCCATCGCGAATACGCCGAGAACGCCTTCGATCTCAGGAGCTCCTGCGGCTTCAGCTTCGGCAATGGCTGCTCGAGCGGCGCCAACGAGTTCGGCCTCTTCGGCAAGTCCAAGCACCAGCACGGCGTCAAGAAGCCGACGGAGGCAGCGTGATGAAGACCTTCAAGGTGCTCTCCGCCTTGCTGGCCTATCCGGAGCCGGAGCTGCTTGCCCACATGGACGACTTGGCCGCGGCATTGGCGAGCGAGGCGCTGTTGCCGGCCGACAACCGCGGGGCGCTGGAGGAATTCATGGCTGGCCTTGCCCGGCTCGATCCTCTGGAGGCGCAGGAGCGCTACGTGGCGCTCTTCGACCGCAACCGATCGCTCTCCTTGCATCTTTATGAGCATGTCCATGGCGAATCCCGAGACCGCGGCCAGGCAATGGTCCGGCTCGGCGAACTCTATCGGCTTCACGGCGTCGAGATCTCCGCGTCCGAGCTGCCGGATTACCTGCCGCTTTTGCTCGAGTTCCTCTCGCTGCTGCCGGTCAAGGCGGCATCCTCGCTGCTCGGCGAGGCGGTGCATGTCGTGACGGCCCTGCGGGAAAGGCTCGCCATGCGCGACAGCCCCTATGCCGCCGTCATGCGTGCCGTAGAGGTGCTCGCCGCCAAGCCGGCCGGGCGCGCCGCCGTCGAAGAAGTCTTGGCGATGCTGAAGCCCGAGGCGGACGCCCTTGAGGTACTCGACCGCCAGTGGGAGGAGGAAGCAGTCCGGTTCACGGCCGCTGACGGGCCGGACAGGGCGGCGGTTGCCGCCACCTGCGGGAGGTGATGCGATGCTCGACTATCTCAACCAAACCCTGTTCGGCTTTTATCCCTACATCGCACTCAGCGTGTTCCTGATCGGCAGCGTCGTGCGCTTCGACCGTGAGCAGTACACGTGGCGATCTGGATCCAGTCAACTTCTTCGCCGCAGGCTGCTCTTCGTCGGCAGCAACTGCTTCCATATCGGCGTGCTGGCCATTCTCGCCGGGCATTTCATCGGGCTGCTGACACCGCACGAGGTCTACACGGCGATGGGCCTCGGCGTCGAAGCCAAGCAGCTGATGGCGATGATCGTTGGTGGCGTGTTTGGCGCGCTCTGCTTCGTCGGCCTGACGCTTCTAATCTATCGCCGGTTGGCCGATCCGCGGATCCGGGCGACCAGCAGCAATATGGACATCGCGATCCTGCTCCTGCTCTATGCGCAGCTGATCTTGGGGCTGTCGTCGATCTTCGTCTCGGCGCAGCATCTCGACGGTTCGGAAATGCTGAAGCTGGCGGGCTGGGCGCAGCGCATCGTCACCTTGCGCGGCGGCGCTGCCGACATGGTCGCCGACGTCCATCCGATCTTCAAGCTGCATATCGTTCTTGGCATGACCATCTTCCTGCTCTTTCCGTTCTCCCGCCTGGTCCATATCTGGTCGGCACCGATCGGCTATATCGGGCGGTCCTATCAAGTCGTGCGCCGGCGCGGCGGGGCTTCTGCGGTGAGGGGGCGGTGATGGATACGATCCTTGTGAACGGCGCCGAGATTCTACCCGAGGCGGTCGCGGCCGAGATGCAATACCACCCGGCGCCGAGCCGCGAGCAGGCCTGGAACGCGGCAGCGACCGCTTTGGTCATCCGCCAGCTTCTGCTGCAGGAGGCGGCGCGGTTCGGAATGGCAGCGGAAGCGGATGCAGATGGGGAAACCAGTTCGGAAGAGGCCTTGGTTCAGGCACTCCTTGCCCGCGAGGTTGCCACGCCCGAGCCGGATGAGGAAACATGTCGGCGCTACTGGTCGGCCAATACGACTAGGTTCCACGCCCCCGACGTCTATGAAGCTGCCCATATCCTGTTTCCCGCCCCGCCCGACGACGCCGCTGCCCGAGAGACGGCAAAACAGGCGGCGAGCGAGACGATTGCCCTGCTGCGGGATGATCCGACGCGCTTTGCGACGCTGGCGCGCGAACGCTCGGCTTGCCCTTCCGCCGCCTCGGGCGGCCTGCTCGGACAACAGAGCCGCGGCGATCTGGTCCCGGAGATCGAGACCTTCGTCATGGCGCTGGAGGATGGCCAGATCTGCCCGGTTCCGATCGCAACGCGCTACGGCTACCACGTCCTCCGCCTCGATCGGCTGGCACGCGGCGCCATATTGCCGTTCGAGACGGCAGCGCCGCTCGTTGCCCAGCATCTGGCGACGCAGGTCTGGAAGCGGGCCGTCGGTCGGTATCTACGAGTTCTAGCGAGCCGCGCGCAAATCGAAGGCCTCGTAGTCGAGACAGCCACGACGCCTCTGGTGCAATGACATGAATACCCTCTACCCTTTTCCCCGGACTTGAACCCCATAGCGGTGGCCTTCGCCAAGCTCAAGGCGCTCCCATGAAAGGCCGCTGCGCGAATCCGTGAGACCCTCTGGGACGAAATCGGCAATGCGCGACGCACCGTCACACCGCAGGACTGCGCCAACTACTTCAAACACGCAGGA
>JBGPNG010000418.1:0-2981 GCA_041487395.1 Dongiaceae bacterium | reverse complement strand
GACAAGACCACGCCCGGGCTGTTGATGGGCTCGATCTCCATGAACCTGCCGGCGATCTTCGTTCCGGCCGGCGCCATGCTGCGCGGCAATTGGCACGGCAAGTCCCTGGGTTCGGGCACCGATGCCTGGAAATACTGGGCCGAGCTCAAGGCCGGCAATATCACCCGGGAAGATTGGAACGAAATCGAAAGCGGCATCGCCCGCTCCCATGGCATGTGCATGACCATGGGCACCGCCGCGACCATGACCGCGATCGCCGAGACGATGGGCTTCTCGCTGCCGGGGGCGTCATCGATTCCAGCGCCCGATTCCAACCACCCCCGGATGTGCGCAGCCGCCGGCCGCCGAATCGTCGAGATGGTGTGGGAGGATATCAAGCCGTCGGACATCATGCGGCCCGCGGCGGTCGACAATGCCATCCGGTGCCATCTGGCCATGGGCGGCTCGACCAATGCCATGATCCATGTCGTGGCCATGGCCCGGCGCGCGGGCATTGCCTTGCAGCTGCGGCGCTTCGACGAACTCGCCCGGCGCATTCCGGTACTGGCCAATGTTCGCCCCTCGGGCGCCTATCTGATGGAAGACTTCTACTACGCCGGCGGAATCCGGGCGCTGCTGGCGCAGTTGCGCAGCGAGATCGACCTCGACTGCATGACTGTGAATGGCCGCACCTTGGGCCAGAACATCGACGATGCCGAGGTTTTCAATCCCGATGTCATCCATGGCTTGAACAATCCGGTATCGAAGGCGGCGGCGGCGATCCTCTACGGCAATCTGGCACCCAGCGGGGCGGTGATGAAGCCCTCGGCCGCCGAGCCACGGTTTTTGAAGCACCGCGGGCCGGCGCTAGCCTTCGAGGACTACAACCACATGGCGGCGGAGATCGACCGTGACGATCTCGATGTGACGCCCGATCATGTGCTGGTGTTGAAGAACGCAGGCCCTGTCGCGGCCGGTATGCCCGAATGGGGCATGCTTCCCTTACCCGGAAAGCTGCTGAAACAAGGCGTGCGCGACATGTTGCGCCTGTCGGACGCCCGGATGAGCGGCACCTCCTATGGCGCCTGCATCCTTCATATTTCGCCCGAGGCGGCGATCGGCGGACCGCTCGCCTTCGTCAGGACCGGCGACATGATCGAGGTCGACGTCGAGGCGCGTCGGATCGATTTGCTGGTCGCCGCCGATGAAATCGCGCGTCGGAAAGCCGGTTGGCGGCCGAAACCTTTACCGCCGCGGGGCTACGGCCGCCTCGTCGCCGACCATATCCAACAGGCGCATGAGGGCTGCGACTTCGATTTTCTGCTGGGCAATGAGCCATTGCCGGAGCCGGAAATTCATTAGCATCTCGGTTTGTCGTTCCGTTTCGCCGCACTCCACAAATGCAGCGGGGTCAGGATAGCCGTTCGACCGCAACCGGCGGCGAGCCCTTGGCGAACACCACGACGGCCAGGCCCACCATGATCACGGCGCCGCCGGCGAGTTCGCCGGCCGAGATTTTCTCGCCCAACAGCAACACGCCGGCCAGCACGCCGACCGCCGGCATGAGGAGCGAGAAGGGCGTTACCTGTTCGACGCGATATCGGCGGAGCAGCCCATACCAGATGCAATAGGCAAGGACGAAGCCGAAGAGCGCGAAGGCAGCGAACGTCGCCCAATCGAGAAGCGAGGCGGTGACGATCGAGGTCCATTGACCATGTTCGACCAGGGCCGAGACCAAAAGCACCTGCGGCAAGGCGTAGAGGGCAATCCCCACGGTCAGCGTCACGCCATCGTCGCGCGCGAACCGCCGCGCGGCCACTTGGCCCAGCGCCCAGGAGGCGCCGCTCGACGTGACCATCAGGGCAGGGATCCAGGGTATGTCGTCCGAGGGGGCGCCGACGACAATGACGACACCGACAAATGAGAGAGCGGTTCCGAGCAGCCGCAAGGGCGTCGGCCGCTCACCCGCCAGCGGCCAGGCAAAGAGCACGGCAAACGGCGCCTGCAGCTGAAGCAGCAATACGGCGGTCGATACAGGCAGGCCGAGCAGCCCGTGCAACAACAAGCCGGCCTGGATCGTGGCCACGAACAGTGTCAATCCCACCATGGTCCAGAACGGCGTTTTCAGCTTTGGCAAGCGATGGAAGAGGCACAGGCCGGTGACGACATAGGTCATGGCCATCATCAGCAGCGGCGGGAAATGGGCCACGGCCGGTTTGGCCAAGGTAAAGGCCACGCCCCAGAGGACGGGCACGGTGACAGCGAGCGCAATATCGGCTGGTTTCATCGGTTCGGCGAGAAAAGGCGCGGCGTATTCCGCGCCGGCGAAAGACTATCCGGGAACCAACACGGCGCCAAGGCGGCGATGAGTCTCATGGTTCGACAAGCTCACCATGAGGGCTTCAACTATGGCTCATCCTGAGCCTGTCGAAAAATGCGAACGCCAATCCGACCCGATACCACCGGCGCCGCGCCATCGGTTCTTCCGATCTTTTTCCCGATGGTAGTCGAAGGTCTCGTTGATCCGGTCGAGCAGATGCTGCCCGCCGGTCGTGGGCGGATATTTGGCAGGTCGGCCGGCCCCCTTGCAGGTTTCGAGGCAGGTCAGGTCGGCGTCGAAATTCGGATCGAAGAAGAAGGGCGGGGAATAGCGATCCTTGCCCGAGCTGTTGATGACCCGGTGCAAGGTCGAGCTGAAGACGCCGTTGGTCCAGCGCTCCATCATGTCGCCGATATTGAGGACGAAGCTTCCTTCGATATAGGGGGCATCGATCCACTGGCCGGCGCTGTTGCGGACCTGCAACCCGCCCACGGAATCCTGCGCCAGGATGGTGAGACAACCGAAATCCGTATGGGCGCCGGCGCCCAGCCTCGCCGCGGTGATCTGGCCCTGCTGCGGGGGATAGTGGAGCGGTCCCAGCGTTGCCATCGGGCCCGTCAGCCGGCGATCGAAATGGTCTTCCGGCAGCTCGAGGGCAAGGGCGAAGGCATGCATTGTTTCG
>JBGPNG010000417.1:0-2987 GCA_041487395.1 Dongiaceae bacterium | reverse complement strand
TGCCGCCGTGCGCGCGCTGCGGGTGACATATGTGGGCGAACTGGGCTGGGAACTGCACATGCCGGTCGAAACGGCGGGTGCGGTCTATGATGCGCTGATGGCGGCGGGCAAGATCTTCGGGATCGCCAATGCCGGCTATCGCGCCATCGAATCCCTGCGCCTGGAAAAATTCTATCGCGCCTGGGGCTCCGATATCGGCCCCGACCACACGCCGCTCGAGGCTGGCCTGGGTTGGGCCGCCAAGTTGAAGCTCAACACGCCCTTCCTCGGCCGGGAGGCGTTGACGGCCCAGGGCGCGAAGCCGCTGGCCAAGCGCCTTGCCTGCTTCACCGTCGATGATCCGGCCGTCGTATTGCTGGGCCGGGAAACCATTTTTCGCGACGGCAAGCAGGTCGGTTGGCTGACCAGCGCCGGCTGGGGCTACACCGTCGCCAAGAACATCGGCTTCGGCTATGTCCGCAACCCGCAAGGTGTCGCCACGGACTGGTTGAAGAGCGGGCGATACGAACTGGAAGTAGCAAACGAACGATTGCCCGCCGAAATTCATATGGAGCCGCTCTACGACCCGACGATGGCTCGGATCAAGGCGTAGAACAGCGGATCGAGAGGGCGCCTCACTCCTCTTCGCCATCCTTCGGCATCGATGCAGCCGGATCGGGCGTCTCCTCGGTCGGCACGCGATAGGCTTCGCTGCGCCAGCGGTCGAGATCGATCTTGCGGCAGCGATCGGAACAGAAAGGGCGGAAGGCTTCCACCATGGGCTTGCGGCAGATCGGACATCCGCGCGCTTTGCCTCGGCGCTGCTGCGCCCGCCGGGCCGCCAGATCGGTGATTTTTTCGCTCATTCCTCTGCGCTCTCATTACCCCACATTTCGGCCAACGTCGGGCCGCTGCGCCGCCGGGTCATCTCGACCAGCCCCAGACGCGACATGGCGCCGACCCAGCAGGACGCCCAATCGCAAGCTGCTGCGTCGCGCAGCGCATCGCTCACCTGACGGCGGTGAAGCGGTGCGTTCAGATCGATGAAATCGATCACGACGATGCCGCCGATATGTCGAAGCCGCAACTGGCGGGCGATTTCGGATGCTGCTTCCAAATCGGTCTTGAGCCAGAGCCGTTCGCCGCTACCTGCCTTCGCTTCGCCGCTGTTGACGTCGACAACGGTGAGGGTCCGGCAGGGCTCGAAGAGAAGCCACCCGCCCGAAGGCAGTTCGACCCGCGGCTCCAGCGCCTGCGCCGCTTCGGCTTCGATCTCGGCCATCCTGGGCGACCAATCGCGCTCCGGGCGATGTTCGATGCGCAACCGGGGACCGCCGGGCAGGATGACGGCGGCAGTACCAAGTTCTTCGGCCCCGCGCCTGGTATCGGTGAAAATATCGAGATCGCCGCCGAGACGGCGGAGCAAACGCCGCAGCGGACCCTCCTCGCTCAACCGCCGCGGCGGTTTCGTGCCGGTCGGCAAGGGCACGGCCTCCCCGATGCTGGCAGTAAGCCTTGCACCCTTGTCCGCGACCGGATCGCGCGTCACCTCGACCGTCACCGCCGCGCCCTCGATCGGGGGCGTCGGGCAGGCGGCGAGAGGAAGGAATGCCGGCCGGGTCAGACCGATATCGACGAAAGCGGCTTCGAGGCCCCGATCAATCGTCATTACCCGGCCGAAAAAGCGGTCGCCCACCAGGCTGTCGCGGCCCGAGTCGAATCGCCAGAAGCCCTGCAGGTGGCCATCGTCCAACAATGCGGCGCGCAGCGGCCCGCGCTCCGCGGCCACGAACAGTTGCCTCATCGGCGATATCCCTGGCCTTGCAGCATCGCCCAGGTTTCGGCAAGCGGCAGCCCGACGACATTGGAATAAGAGCCGGTGATCGCCGGAATGAACGCGGCAGCGAGGCCCTGTATGGCATAGCCGCCCGCCTTGCCGCGCCACTCGGCGCTCGCCAGATAGCGCTCGATCTCCGCGCTCGACAGGCGCTTGAAGGCAACTGCCGTGGTCACCAGGCGGCCAAGGCGGCGCCCATCGGGCGCCTGCAGTTCGACCGCCCCCAGCACGCGATGGCGCCGGCCGGAGAGAAGCTGCAGGCAGGATCGCGCCGTCGCCGCGTCCTCTGCCTTGGGCAGGATGCGCCGTCCGCAGGCGACCACCGTATCGGCGGCCAGCACGAAGCTGCCCGGATGGCGCGGCGCGACGGCGGCGAGCTTGGCCACGGCCAGGCGACGGGCATATGCCGCCGGCAGTTCCCCCTGCAACGCCGATTCGTCGATCTCGGCCGGGTCGACCGCGTCGGGCGCCAATCCGATCTGGCGCAAAAGATCGAGCCGCCGCGGCGAGGCGGAGGCAAGCACCAGGAGATGGAAGGATGGTGCCGCGGCCAACGCAGGCCGGTCCGGCTATTTGAAGCGGAAGGTGATGCGGCCCTTGGTCAAATCATAGGGCGTCATCTCGACATTGACGCGGTCGCCGGCGAGAACGCGAATGCGATTTTTGCGCATCTTGCCCGAGGTATGGGCCAAAACCATGTGCTCATTGTCAAGCTTTACCCGAAACATCGCATTTGGCAGCAGCTCGGCCACCGTGCCCGCAAATTCTATCAGATCTTCTTTAGGCATCCCGTCTCCCTTCATTGCCTGCCGCCGAGGTCGATATTGCTCTGCCCCACCTCGCGCCGGGCGCGGATCATACTCCCTCGCCCCAGCGGCGACAAACGCTTCGCGGGGCAGGTACCGGGTCAGTTTGATGGTCTCATCCTTCGACGGGCTCAGGATAAGGAAAAAACAAAGACCTCATGGTGAGCTTGTCGAACCATGAGGGCAAATCGACGCGCCACCGCGGTGGGCGGTCCATTGCGCCCGTGAAACGGGTCAAACCCGGGGGGCGCCGGGCAACGGAAAGCGCTGGAGGATGCGGCGCATCAACTGGTCGCGAACCTGTCGGTAGGCATCCAGCCTCGTTTCCCGGCTGCCCTCGACGACGCTCGGGTCGAAGGTATTCC
>JBGPNG010000416.1:0-2988 GCA_041487395.1 Dongiaceae bacterium | reverse complement strand
CGAAGACTTCCCGCGTCGAGCCTTCCTCCACCAAGGTGCCGGCATAGAGCACGCCGACCCGGTCGCACATCCGCGCGATCACCGCCAGATTGTGGCTGATGAAAAGGATGGAGGTGGAAAATTCGCCGCGCAGCCGCGCGACCAGGTCCAGCACCTCCGCCTCCACCGTGGCATCGAGGCCCGTGGTGGGCTCATCGAGGATCAGAAGCTTGGGATCGATGGAGAGCGCCATGGCGATGGCGACGCGCTGCTGCATGCCCCCGGAAAGTTGATGGGGATAGCGCTCCAGCACCGGCCGTGGATCGGCGATCTGGACGCGGGCGAGCATGGCCACCGACCGGTCCAGGGATTCGGCCCGAGGCAGGCCCTTGAGGCGGAAGACCTCGGACATCTGCTGGCCGATGCGCAGCGACGGATTGAGGGAACGCCCCGGATCCTGATAGACCATCGAGACCGTGGTCGCCCGCAGTTGGCGGAGTTCCCCCTCGCCGAGTGCCAGCAGATCGCGGTCGTCCACCAGGATGCGCCCGCCGCGCACTCGCCCGTTGCGCGGCAGATATCGCACGGCGGCAAGTGCCACCGTCGACTTGCCGCAGCCCGATTCGCCGACCAAGCCATAGGATTCGCCGCGGGCGATGCGGAAACTCAGTTTTCGCAGCACTTGGCGATCGCGTCCCCGCACCCGATAGGCAAGATCGAGGTCGCTGACCGTAAGGGCATCCGGAGGAACCGGTGCGGCCGTCACGTCTCGAGCGCTCCATGGATCCCATCGGCAACGAGATTGACCCCGACGACGAGGGAGGCGATAGCAAAGGCATCGAACAGCACGGTCCACCAATAACCGCCGTTGATGAGGCCATAGCTGTCGGATATGGCGAGCCCCCAGTCCGCCGATGGCGGTTGGATGCCGAAGCCGATGAAACTCAGCGTCGCCACCGTGAAAATGGCATAGCCCAGACGCACGGTGGTCTCGACCAAGATCGGCGCCATCACATTGGGCAGGATTTCGACGAACATGATGTATAAGGCGTTCTCGCCGCGCAGCTTTGCCGCGGCGACATAGTCGAGTTCGCGTTCCGACAATACCGCCGAGCGCACGGTGCGCGCGATGATGGGCGCGAAGACGAAGCCGATGACGATCACCACCGTAACGTTCGATGTGCCCAACGCCACCAACGCCAGCAGCGCGATGATGATAAGCGGCAATGCCAGGACGGCATCGACGAGGCGGCTGACGGCATCGTCGACGAAGCCGCGGAAATAACCGGTGATAAGACCGAGCGCCGTCCCCAGGATGGTGCCGAGAATGGTCGCCAGCGGGGCCACGGTCAGAATATCGCGGGCGCCCACGATAACCCGCGAGAACACGTCGCGGCCGAGCTGATCGGTGCCGAACCAGTGATCGGCCGAGGGGCCTTCGAGGGTCGTGAGCAAATCGCCGTAATAGGGGTCCATGGGCACGAGGCGGCTGCCGAAGAGGGCGCAAGCCACCCAGAACAGCACGATGAGAAGTCCGGTGAGGAATGTGGCCGAGCGGAAGAGCAGGCGAAGCCGCTCGCCCCGCGCGCCGACCGGGCTTGAGGCATCGACCGCGCCGGCGGCCTCGACTGGCGGGGCGCTCATTCGACGGCTCCGAAACGAATCCGCGGATTGAGGGCGGAATAGAGCAGGTCCGCCGCCAGCGTCGCCACCGTATAGATGATGCCGATGCTCAGCACGCCCGCCTCCAGCATCGGGAAATCCTTGTGGCGGGCCGCCGTGTAGATGAGCCCGCCGATCCCCTGGTAGTGGAACAGCACCTCGACCACCACCAGCCCGCCGATCAGATATCCGACCTGGGTGGCGATGACGGTAATGGTGGGCAACAAGGCGTTGCGCAGGACATGGCGCCAAAGCACCACGCGCCGCGGCAACCCCTTGAGCACCGCCGTGCGGGTATAATCGGCATCCAGCGCCTCCACCGTGCCGGCCCGCGCCATGCGCGCGATATAGCCGAACAAGACGAGGACCAGGGGAAGCGAGGGCAACAGCAGATAATAGATCTGGGTCAGCGGGCCCGAACCCTCTGGCCAGCTGGCGGTGATCGGCAGCCAGTCGAGCCAGACGCCGAAGATCAGAATCAGAACAATGCCGGTCACGAACTCGGGCAGGACCGTCGCCGACAGACCGGCCACGCTGATGATGCGATCGATGGGCCGGCCGACATGCAAGGCGGCCCAGACGCCGCCGACAATGCTGAGCGGAACCACGAGCACGAAGGCGACGGCGCCGAGCTTCATGGAATTCGCCAGCGCGGTCATGACGAAGGGCGCCACGGGGCTGCGGAAACTGTAGGACATGCTCATATCGCCGGTGACGAAGCGGCTGATCCAATCCCAATACTGGACCAGCAAGGGGCGATCGACGCCGAGCTGATGATTGAGATTGGCCACGGCCCGGGCATCGGCGAGCGGTCCCAGGATCGCCCGGCCGACATCGCCGGGCAGAAGCTGGCCGCCGGCGAAGACGAGCACGCTGAGCAGCCATAACGTGATGAGCGAAAGCAGCAGACGCTTCGATAAGATCCTGGCGAAATTCACCGGCGCCGTCCGTCCACGCGCTGCCAAATCGCAAGAAAGCGCCGCCGAGGGATGAGATCATCCATCGGCGGCGGTTCGCAGGACCAGATGCCGGGCGCCGGGATCACCAGACTTGCGGCACCCGAGCATTCCTGAGGTCCAATGCCCTATGTGAGCGAAGCGCGTTCTAGGAACAGTTGTCCCATGGCCGTCGCCTGGGCTCCGGCGACCTTCTTCGTCGTCGCCGTCAGGAAGTCATAGAAGTAGGTGAAGAGAACCGGCGTCTCGTCGAGCAGCAGACGCTGGATCTGCCCGGCGGCATGGCGCTGCGACTGCAGGTCGAGGGCGGCGATGTACTGAGTTACCAGCCCGTCGTATTCCTTGTTGTGGAAATGGGCGGAGTTCCAGGTCCCGTCGCTCTTCAAGGGTG
>JBGPNG010000415.1:0-2995 GCA_041487395.1 Dongiaceae bacterium | reverse complement strand
ATGCAGCTTTATGCGAAGCTCGATGAATATCTGGGATTGGCCGGCCCCTCCGGCTTGAACGCACTTCGGCGGGAGGGCGAGCGTCTGCGGCCGATCTTGGAGCCGGGGTGGGGGCCCGAACGTCCCTGTCATATCGATCCGGCGCCACATAACTTCATCGTCACTAAAACCAGCCGCTATCTGATCGATTGGGAATATTCCGCCATGTGCGAGCCGTTATGGGACCTCGCCGGAATTTCCGTCGAAGGCGAGTTCGATGCGGCCCAGGATGCCGATATGCTCGCGGTCTATTTCGGCGCTGCAGCGGGGCATTGGGCGAGCCGCCTGCATCTCTACAAGATCATGCTCCGGCTTCTGGCCGCGGCTTGGGGGGCTGTCCAGCTCGTGGATGGCAATGGGCCGGCGGAGATAGCGCAATTGGTCGACCGGCTTCGCGGCCGGGTCGCATCCGATCTCGGCGCCGCCGATTTGGGGCGCCATATCGCTGCCGCTTGAATCGCCGTGCAACGAGTCTATAGTGGAAGTCTCTCAACGGGGTGCCCATGACGGGCTGAGAGGCGCGATCTTTGCGTCAACCCGAGGAACCTGATCCGGCTAGTACCGGCGGAGGGATATGAGCATGCAGCGATTTCTCGCCCTATTTCTTTTCATCATCGGTGCGGCATTGGGCGGTTCGGCCTCGGCCGCCGATTTGCCGGTGCTGACCGTCTATACATACAGCTCCTTCATCTCGGACTGGGGTCCAGGCCCAGCGGTAAAAAAAACGTTCGAGGCGGAATGCGCTTGCCGCATCGACTTCGTCGCCGCCGAGGATGGCGTGATATTGCTGAGCCGCCTGCGCCTCGAGGGGGCAGCGAGCCCGGCCGACGTGATACTGGGCCTCGATACCAATTTGACCGCCGAAGCGGCGGCGACCGGCCTGTTCGCGCCCCATGGCGTCGACGTCGGCGCGCTGCGCCTGCCGGTTGCCTGGCGGGATCGCTATTTCGTTCCCTATGATTACGGCTATTTCGCCTTCGTCTACGACAAGACGAAACTGAAGGCGCCCCCGCGCAGCCTTGCCGATCTCGTCGGCGGCGGCGCCACCGACAAAATTCTCATCGAGGATCCGCGCAGCAGCACGCCAGGCCTGGGCCTGTTGCTTTGGATCAAGCAGGTTTACGGCGATCAGGCGCCGGCGATCTGGCGCAAGCTGAAGCCACGCATCCTGACGGTTTCGAAGAGCTGGGATGAATCCTATGGCCTGTTCCTCAAAGGCGAAGCCCCGCTGGTGCTGAGCTACACCACCTCGCCCGCCTATCACATCATCGAGGAAAAGAAGACCCAATATGCCGCGGCCGACTTCCCGGAAGGCCATTACCTGCAGATCGAAGTCGGCGGCGTGACGGCCCATGCGCCGCATCCGGAACTGGCCCGCAAGTTCCTGGCCTTCATGATGACAAGCAAGTTCCAGGACATCATTCCGACCACGAATTGGATGTACCCGGTCACGGCGACGACCGGCGGGCTTCCTTCGGCTTTTCCCGCGCTGCCGGAGAAAAGCCTGGCGATCGCGCCTGAGGATGTCGCTGCCCATCGCAAAGCCTGGATCGACGAGTGGCTGGCCGCGATGAGCGAGTAGGGCGCCCGTTTTGCGGACGCAGTGTCACGCTCTATTGTTTCGCGCGTGTCGCCGCACCCTCACTCCCACCCTCTCGCTAGCGGGGGAGGGGGCTGACTTGGCCCTCGCCCACAAAGTGGGAGAGGGAGGGACCTGTTGCGGGAGCAACGGGAGGGTGAGGATGATTCGCACGGGCTCGTCGGCCTAGATGCCCGGACTCGCTGTCGCCATCCTACTGTTGCTGATCATCGGCAGCGCCTTGACGGCGCTGATCGGCGTAGCACCGCCCGACCTCGGCGCCATCGTTGCCGACGGCTACATCCGCCACGTCCTGCTGTTCACGACCTTGCAGGCCGCACTCTCGAGCATTCTGTCGGTTGCACTCGCCCTTGCGGTCGCCCGCGCGCTCGCGCGCCGGGCAAGTTTTCCCGGCCGGACCCTGCTGCTGAAACTTTTCGGCTTGCCCATGATGATTCCGACCATCGTCGCCGTCTTCGCCATCGTGGCGCTTTATGGCGAAAGCGGCTGGCTTCACGGGTTGATGGCCCGCGTCGGGCTCTCGACCGGCGGCTTCCTCTATGGCCTCTCGGGAATCCTGATCGCCCATGTGTTCTTCAACATGCCTTTTGCCGCTCGCGCATTTCTCGGCGCCCTGGAGGCGGTGCCGGGCGAGAGCTGGCGGCTCGCCAGCCAGCTCGGCATGGGAAGCAGCCAGGTATTTCGCCTGATTGAATGGCCGGCGCTGCGCGGCACGCTCGCCAGCGTCGCCGGCCTGATCTTCATGCTTTGCTTCGCCAGCTTCGCGATCACGCTGACTCTGGGCGGGGGTCCCGGCTGGGCATCCCTCGAAGCTGCGATCTATCAATCGCTGCGCTATGACTTCGATCTTGGCCGGGCGGCCGTATTGGCTTTACTGCAGCTCGCCGTCAGCGGGGCGCTGCTGCTGGCATTGCATCGCGCATTGGTCCCGGCACCCGTCGCCGTCGGTCTCGGCAGGCCCATCGCGCGGCCCGATGTCACCGGACGCGCCGGGATTTTCATGGATATGCTTCTGATTGGCTTGGCCGGTCTCTATGTCGGCTTGCCGCTGCTGGCCGTGGCGATCGACGGTTTCTCCGGCGCGCTGGGCCGGGTGCTGAGCGAGCCCGCGACATGGAAGGCTGCCGGGATCGGGATCGCAGTGGCGGCCACGGCCACACTCCTGGCGGCGAGCGGCGCGATCATGCTGATTGCTGGCGGACAGCGTATGGCCCACCCGGGTGCGTTTCAATTCATCGGTTCGCTGCCGCTGGCGGGCTCGCCGCTGGCACTAGGTGCAGGCCTCTTCGTGATATTGACACGATTTGGCGGTAGCCCGGACATGGGCCTCGGCCTCGTTGCACTCATAAACGGGCT
>JBGPNG010000414.1:0-2997 GCA_041487395.1 Dongiaceae bacterium | reverse complement strand
CGCAGTCGTGTTGGCCATGGCAGGGAACTCCTTTGCGGCTTTCGGCGGAAACTATCATGGTTAAGAAAGTAAGCAAAGCCAAGGACGGCACCTTGTCTGTCCTAGGTTTTCGATCTATCTGGATGCAGAAGCGTTGAATATATTTAGCGAGATTAACAACGATCATGCGCAAAGATTTCGATGTCGGTGCCCGGCTTCGCGCGCTGCGTCTGATGCACGGGCTGTCGCAGCGCGCGCTCGCCAAACGGGCGGGCGTGTCCAACGCCATCATTTCCTTGATCGAGCAGAACCGCACCAGTCCCTCGGTGGGCTCGCTCAAGAAAGTGCTCGATGGCCTGCCCATGTCGCTGGCCGATTTCTTTGCCATGGAAGCGACGCCGCGCCCCCAGATGTTCTTCGCCGCGGCTGAGCTGACGGAGATTGCAGGGGGCGGCATCTCGTTCCGCCAGATCGGCCGCGAACTCGCCGGGCGCGCCCTGCAAATCCTGCACGAGCGCTATGCCCCCGGTGCCGATACCGGCGAGACGATGTTGCGCCATTCGGCGGAGGAGGGTGCGGTCGTGATTTGCGGCATCGAGGTCACCGTCGGCGATCAGCGCCGCTTGCTCGGCCCCGGCGATGCCTTTTATTTCGACAGCCGCTTGCCCCATCGCTTCCGCAATATCGGCGAGGAGGTCTGCGAGATCGTGTCGGCCTGCACCCCGCCCAGTTTCTAATGAGGAATTTTTGACTGAGGAGTGATCACGGGCGGCCGGTTTCTGGTGCATAGCTGATGCCACGCCGTCGCTCTTGCCGGGCGAGGGCGCCGATGGCCCACTTGGCGCTCCGGTAACCATGGGAGGGGACCATGCTGACGCTTTACGGCAATCTTGAATCCGGCAATGTCTACAAAGTGCGCCTGATCATGGCGCTGACGGACGTCGCCCATCGCCGGGTCGAGGTCAATCAGGTGAAAGGCGACCCGAAGACGCCGGCCTATCGTGCCATCAATGCCATCGGCAAGGTGCCGGCCGTGACCTTCGATGACGGTCGCAGCCTGGCCGAATCGGGCGCGCTGCTTTTCTGGTTCGCGCGCAGCACGCGATATTTGCCCGAGGATGCCTGGGCCCAGGCCCAGATCCTGCAATGGATGTTCTTCGAGCAGTACAGCCACGAGCCCTATATCGCGGTCAACCGGTATTTGATGCATTACGCGCGGCCGGGCGACCCGCGTCGTGCCCAGCTCGCCGCCAATATCGAAAAAGGCGATTTCGCGCTCTCGGTGATGGACCGGCATCTGGCGTCCAACGATTGGTTCGCGCCGACCGGCTATTCGATCGCCGACATGGCGCTGTATGCCTATACCCATGTGGCGGGCGAGGGCGGCTTCGATCTTACGACCTATCCGAAAATTCGCGGCTGGATCGCAAGGATCGCAGCACAGCCCGGCCATATAGAGATGATGCAGGAAACCAGCGCCGAGCCGGTACAGGAATTCAAAGCTTAGGATTCGACGCCGACGGACACGAACGCTCGCGCCGATCTATTCGCCTTCGGTCGCGCCGAGCCATTCTTGCAGACTCACGTGATCGTCGCCGTTGGTGTCGGCCGTCTTGAGGACGAAGCGATAGAAGACGGTCAGTTCCTCCTCGGTGACGAAGGCGTCGCCGTCGGCATCCATAGTCTTGAAGCGGCGTCGATAGCGCTCGACCAGGTCGATCTGGTCGGCCGGAATTCCGGCGATGTATTCCTCGACGGATAGCTTGCCGTTGCCGTCCTTGTCCATGCGCTTCGCCAGCTTGGCTTCATAGACGATCACTTCGTCGGCCGTCAGATAGCCGTCGCCGTTGCGGTCATGGACTTGGAACCATTGTGTGGCCGTGTCGCTGGCCGACATGCCGGCGGAAGAATCGGCCGTTGCCGCAACTGTCAGTGCCAAGGCCAGAACAAGCGGAAGGCTCGCTCGCATGAGAATCTCCGCTGGTTTAAGGGCCGAGGTTAGCGTTCGGTCTTGCCGCGCACCAGTTCATAGAGCGCGACTGCGGCCGCATTCGAAACATTCAGTTGGCCGACGGGACCGGAAGTGGGCAGGCGCAACAGCTGATCGCAATGCTTGCGGCTGAGGCGGCGCAGGCCCGAACCTTCGGCGCCCAGGACAAACGCAATCCTGCCAGTAAGCTTTGCCTCCGCCAGAGTCATCTCGCCCTCGGCCGCGAGGCCCAGGCACCAGAAACCGGCATGCTTCAGTCCCGCAATGGCCCGGGCGAGGTTGACCACGCGGACCATGGGCAAATAGTCGAGGGCGCCGGATGCGGCCTTAGCCAGCACCCCCGATTCGGGTGCGGCATGCCGCTCGGTCAAGATCACGCCGGCGGCCCCGAAAGCCGCGGCGGAGCGCAATATGGCACCCACGTTCTGCGGGTCGGTCACTTGATCGAGTACGATCAGATGGTCCGCGGAATCGGGCGGCAGGTCATCCAGTAATTCGGCGAGATGGACCATGGGCAATGGTTCGACGAGGGCGGCCAAGCCCTGATGCACCGCGCCCTGCGGCAGCAAGGTGCCGAACGTCGATGCCTCGGCGCGTTCCAACGCTAAATTTGCCGGCAAAGTCGGCAGGTCAGGCGCGAGCGCGCCGGCGGCGAGAAGACGCCGAATTCGCCGTTTGGGATTGCCCAGGGCCGCAGTTACCGGATGGTGACCGTAAATCCAGAAGGAACCGCCCGGATTCGACCCTCCGGGCTGATTGGCCGGCGTGGCGGGGTGATTTTTTCGGAAAGGCTTGCGCCGCGGCATGATCGTCCCTAATATGCTCACGACATTGGTGTTTAAGGCAAGCACCCTCGGCGTTGGCCCCCATCCGGGACCCGCGCTAGAAGGCGTGTTCGCTTACGTTTGGGCGTTGACAGGCAACGAAAAATCCAGATAGTTCGCGGGCTTCGCCGAACCTAGTGGGTTGCGGTTCCGGAGGGGTGCCCGAGTGGCTAAAGGGGACGGGCTGTAAACCCGTTGGCTTCG
>JBGPNG010000413.1:0-3011 GCA_041487395.1 Dongiaceae bacterium | reverse complement strand
CTTCATGCCGCGCCAGCGGCGCTGGACCGTGCGCGCTCGCGAGATCGTGCTCGCCACCGGCGCCATCGAGCGCCCCTTGGTCTTCGCCGACAACGATCGTCCCGGCATCATGCTGGCTTCTGCCGTCCGCAGTTACTTGAACCGCTACGCCGTCGCGGGCGGCCGGCGCTCCATCGTCGTCACCAACAATGACAGCGCCTATCGCACCGCCTTCGATCTGGCGCGAATTGGATTGAGCGTGACCATCGCCGACCTGCGCGCGCAGATCGATTCCGATCTCAAGATGCAGACCGCGGGACTGAAGATCGAGCTGCTGAGTGCAATGGCCGTCGCCGGTGTTGCCGGCGGCAAGGCGATAAGGCAAGCCATCCTCGCCCCCATCGCCGGCGGCGGCGCCATCGAGCGGCGGCCCTGCGACCTTCTTTGCATGTCGGGCGGCTGGTCGCCGGCGGTTCATCTCACTTCCCACGGTGGGATCAAGCCGCGCTACCGAGACGACATCGCGGCCTTCGTGCCCGGCGGGTTCGCCCCAGGGCATTTCGGCGCGGGCGCGCTGACCGGCAGTTTTTCCACCGCGCAAGCCGTGCACGAGGGCGTTCTGGCCGGAAGCCAGGCGGCCACGCAGGCGGGAAGAAGCGGATCGGCGATCGACTTGCCGCCACCCGATATGGCGGACGAGCGCTGCACCATCGAGCCCGTGTGGCAAGGCTCGCGCGCCGCGCGCGGCAAGGCTTTTATCGACTTCCAGAACGATGTGACCGTCGCCGATCTCACCGTCGCGCACCAGGAAGGCTATCGCTCCGTCGAGCATCTGAAACGCTACACCACGCTCGGCATGGGAACCGATCAGGGCAAGACGAGCAATATCAACGCGCTTGCCATCATGGCGGGGCTTCGCGACGTCACGATTCCCGAGGCCGGCACCACGACATTCCGGCCACCCTTCTCGCCCATCGCCATGGGGGCGCTGGCCGGCCGGACCATCGGCCATCATTTCAGGCCCATGCGGCGCTCGCCGCTGCATGACTGGCATATGGCAAACGGCGGCGAGATGATCGAGGCGGGCCCGTGGATGCGGGTGCGATGGTATCGCTGGGCGGGCGATACGATCGAGAAGGCCTATGTGGAAGAAATGCGCCTGGTGCGCAGGGGCGTGGGCATCTCGGATGTCTCCTCCCTGGGCAAGATCGACGTTCAGGGACCCGATGCGGCGGAGTTCCTGAACCGCATCTATGTCAATGGCTATGCCAAGCTTGCCGTGGGCAAGGCGCGTTACGGGGTCATGCTGAACGATGACGGCGCAGTGCTGGACGACGGCACCACCACCCGGCTCTCCGAGACGCGTTATTTCATGACCACGACCACCGCTCAGGCGGGCGAAGTCATGTCATGGGTCGAATTCCTGCTGCAGACGGCCTGGACCGACCTCAAGGTGCATGTCAGCTCGCTCACCGACGAATGGGCCGCCATGGCCGTTTCCGGACCGAAGGCGCGCGATGCCCTCAGGCTGGCATTTCCGGAAACCGATTTCTCCGACGCCAAACTGGCCTATATGGGTTGCCTTGAAATCGAGCGGGACGGGGTTCCCGTCCGCTTCATCCGGCTCAGCTTTTCGGGCGAACTCGCCTATGAGGTCTATTGCCCCGCCGATCATGGCGTAGCACTTTGGGCGCATATCCTGGCATCCGGGGCGCCGCTCGGAATCAAGCCCTATGGGCTGGAGGCCCTGGCCTCGCTGCGCATCGAAAAGGGCCATGTGGCTGGCCTCGAACTCGATCACCGCAATACGCTGGACGACCTCGGCCTCGGCAAGATGGCCAGCAAGGAAAAGGCTTTCGTCGGCCGGGAACTGCGCCAGCGCGCGCTGTTGCAGGCGCCGGACCGCTGGAGCCTCGTGGGGATCGAATGCCTCGAGGCCGGCAAACGCTTGCGTGGGGGTTCGATCCTGTTCGCCGCGACGGACAAGATCGCGGGTCACGGCCGGGGCTATATCACCTCCGTTACCTGGTCAACGGAGCTCGACAAATACATCGGCCTTGGGCTGTTCAAGGGCGGTCTGAAGCATCAAGGCGAGGAAATCATTTCGGCTTTTCCGTTGAAGGGCGAGCAAGTGCGCGCGCGCATCGTCTCGCCGCATTTCATCGATCCGAAGGGGGAGCGCCTCTATGTTTGAGCGGCAATCGGCGCTCGCGGGCGTATTGGCCGCGACGGCGCAATCCGCGATCGGCGGCGCTAAATCGCTCTGGATCGGCGAGGTTCGCGGTTGGTCGCTGGTTCAGATCGCGGCATTCCCATCGACCCTCGCCGAACTTGAGCAGGCTGTAAAAGCCATTCTGGGCCTGGGCCTGCCGCCCAGGATCGGCGAAGTCGTCGATGCCGGAACACGTCGAATCTTGAAAACCGGAGCGGAACAATTTTGGATTATCGGACCCGCGATGGAGGATCCGGCGCCGCGTTTCCAGGCGGCCGTGGCGCCTCAGGTCGGCGCCGTCACGCCCTTGTCCCATAGCCGGACCCGGATATTCGTCGAGGGAGCGGCAGCCCGCGAGGTGCTGGCGCGAGCCATTCCCCTCGATTTTCATCCGGAGGTTTTCGCCATCGCCCGTTTCGTGCTGACCGGCGTCCATCACACCCCGGTCCTGGTCCACCGCAGTGCTGCCGAGCGCTATGAAATCTACGCCATGCGGACCTTCGCGCAATCGGTCTGGGATTGGCTGACCGACGCGGCTCTGCCCTTCGGCTATGAGGTCGTTCCGCCGGCAGCGTAAGCGATTGGCGACCCGTGCGCATTGCGCCGACACCCCCTCACCCTACCCTCTCCCCCATGGGGGAGAGGAAGAAAAGAAAACCCTCTACCGCGCGAGCGCTACGGGATGCACACATCTCAAAATTCCGCCTAAAGCCGTTACGAACATTTCCGGGAAGCCAAGTCGAGGTTTCCAAAAAGAATCGAGGGCGAGGCGGTTTTGATATTTTCGAATCCAAATCCGAGATGTGTGAATCCCGTAGCG
>JBGPNG010000412.1:0-3012 GCA_041487395.1 Dongiaceae bacterium | reverse complement strand
GTGGCCGGCGACGCCCCCCACGCCGTGCAACCGACCTTTCCTAATTTGGGCTGGTCTGAACACAACCCCGCCTTTTGGTTTGCGGCGCTTTGCCGCGCCGGGCCGGCCGCCCTGGGGGCGCCACGGCTCGCTCCCGGTGAAATCGCCGGGATCGGTCTTTCGGGCGGCGCCCATATTCCGGTGCTGACCGACGCCGACGATCGGGTGATCCGCCCCGCCATCATGTGGAACGACCAGCGCAGCGCCCAGGAAGCGCACGAGCTGCATGAGCGGGCGGGCGAGCGCATCGTCAAGACGTCGCTGAACCGGGTCAATCCCACCTGGTCGCTTGCCATGCTGAAATGGCTGCAGCGTCATGAACCGGATGCGGTGAGACGCGTGCGCCGGCTCTATCTTTCGAAGGACTATCTGCGAACACGCCTGACGGGAAGCTGGGAGACGGATTACAGCGACGTCGTCGGCGCGTTAATGGCGGACGATGCGACCAGAACCTGGTCGCCCGAGCTCTGCGCCTTGATCGATTGGCCCATGGAAACCTTGCCGCCGGTGGTGAAGCCGACGGATGTGATCGGCCAGGTGACGACGCGGGCGGCGGCAGAGACCGGGCTTGCCGCCGGAACGCCGGTCGTCTGCGGCTCGAACGATACGACGGTGGAATTCTTCGGCGTCGGGGCCATATCGCCCGGAATCGGCGCGATCAAGATCGCCACCTCGGCCGTGCTGTTCCTGGCGGTCCAGGGCCCCAGCGTCCATCCGCCTGTCTCCTGCTATCCCCACATCGTGGACGGCATGTATTACACCGCGACGGGCACCAATTCCTGTGCCTCGGCCCACCGCTGGCTGCGCGATAATTTCTTCCTGCCGGCGGGTGCTGCGCCCAATTCGGGCAGTGCGGCCTTCGCCGAAATGGACAGGCTCGCCGGCCAGGTGGCGGCAGGGTCGGAGGGGCTGATCTTCCATCCTTATCTTCAAGGCGAGCGCGCGCCTTATTGGGATCCACTGCTGCGGGCCGACTTCATCGGCATGACCATGCAGCACAGGCCGGCGCATTTTGCTCGCGCGCTCTATGAAGGCATCGCCTATTCGATCCGCGATCTGCTCGAGGCCGCGCGGGGGTTGGGTCTCTCCTTCGGCGTCATCAAGGTGATGGGCGGCGGCGCGCGCAGCGCCACATGGCGCCAGATCATCGCCGATGTCACCGGCCTGGTCATCGAGCGGCCCGGCAATGGCGACGCCTCGTTCGGTGCGGCGCTCGTCGCCGGCATCGGCGTCGGGTTCTATGCCGATCCGAAGGCGGCCGTGGCCGCTTGCGTCCGCGTGCTCGATCGCTGCCAGCCCGATGCGAAGCGCCATGCGCTCTATAGCGAGATGTTCGCGATCTATAAGGAGACCCAAGCGGTACTCGCCCCTCTCAACCATCGCCTGCACGGGATCGTCCAGACGGCCGGCTGACCTGTCGCAGGGGTGTACCGATTCAGCGCCCGCCTCGTTTCTCCCTTATCGGTGGTGAAGCCTCGATGGCTCCTTGCGCGCGGTCGCCCACACGCGGCATACCGCGCGACTTACCCGGGAGCATGGGCCGGATGACGCTCCATTGGCAGTCGGAAAGTTCATGCCGCATGATTCGAAGCTCCGGTTTGCGAGGAATCACATCTTTGCCAACATCATCAAGACCCCATCCGTGTTTCCGCCGTCAGCTTAAAAGCGGACACGGCGAGCATGAGACTGTTCTTCGCAGTTTGACCCAAAGCCGACGATTGTTACTCCCAAATCGGCTGCGTTTCAGGGGCGCAGGTCACGGTGGGCTTCGGCGGATCGAACACCGGCCGTAACAGAGGCAGCGCACCCTCAGCCCGATATTGCGGCGTGCCATCGGCGGTGACGCGAACGTCGAAGCGCACCGGCGGGACGAACGTTCGGTTGGTATTTTCGAAGCGGCTTTCCTTGATTTGATCGGCCCAAAGCGTGAAGGCTTCGCCGAAAGCCGCGCGGACCTCCTCCGTGGGGCAAACGAAATCGCCAATCACAATGCCGCCGACTTCAAAAACTCGGTCACACATGCAGCCCATCCAGCGTGCATGCTCGACGCAACCCCGGTGGCTGAAGCCGAGATCACGCGAGAGATTAGCGCGTACCACGCAGCATTGAGCACCGCCGCATCGAGACGCGATGCGAGCGCAGTCGCGAGCGTGGCCTTGCCCGCACCGCTTAGATCCATGAATGAGAATCTTACGCGTCACCCGCGCCCTGGGGTGAGTGAAGCTCAACCCCGTTGCCAGATTTCCATTGGTCCGACGACGGAGTTTAAGGCCGAGAAATGGACCTTGCGTAATTCGCCGAGGGCCAAGATCGCATCCAATTCATCAATCAGTGTCGTTCGAACCACAAAGAAGCGGGCCGTTCGGTCGATGAGATGTTGCATCAGTTCCGCTATGACGAGATCCGAGGTCTGCTCCTTGAGTTTGTGATAGACGCCGAGAAACAGGACGATGTCGTAGCGGGGCAAGTAGTCCTGACCGAACGCCTTTTCTAGAGCTACGGGCCCTGCGGCAAGATCGACGACCTCGAATCTCGACGGGGTCGCGATTTCGGTGAAAATTTCCCGTGCCGCATTCACGCCGGGCTCGTAAATGTCGCAACCATGGACCAGAGCCGCGCCGAAGAGAGCAAACTCGAATCCAACAAGTCCATGGTTCATTCCCACGTCCAGCACACTCACTCCCTTGGCGTAACGGAGCAAATCGCGCAATCCGGAAAGGCGATCTTCATGGACGCCGCTCACGCCACGGCGGTCCACGGAGTGCTTAGCAGGAAGCGTCACTGGGGTGCTCGCGGATTGCCGCTTCGCGTTCTGGATCAGCTGCTTCAAGGTGATCAATCGATTGACCTCGCTGGACGCGTAAGGCCGGCCGCGTCATTCACGGGTATCGATAACGCGAATCTCTGGTGCGGAGCGCGCCCCGTCGGCCATAGCCTTGCGCACGATTGGGCAGCTTTGGGTAGACAAGCAAT
>JBGPNG010000411.1:0-3016 GCA_041487395.1 Dongiaceae bacterium | reverse complement strand
TCCGCTGGCATCGAACCACCAGCGGGTCGGCAGGGCCGGTTTCCTCAAAGACGGCACAGAAGGGCAAAAATAAAATGATAGGCGAACAGGGCCGCGAGAATTGCCGTAAAGCCGCAGGCCCCTATATCGAACCAGAACAGCTTCGGGCTCAGGACACGGGAAATTGTTGAAACCCGCAGACGCAGCCTGCCGGATTTCAGCGCCCGCGCGATCTCCCAAATCGAAGCAACGAACAGGCCAAGGCCGATCAGGGCAAAGATGAGATACCTGCCGATTTCCGGGTTTACAATGTCAACCTCCCGCCCGAGAGGTGCTGCTCAGGCAGCCAGCCAGTTTTCCATTGGCTGAAGCTGGCATATCGTCGTCGACCATCGAATCCGGAGGCAAATCATGGACGCACAAACTCTAAAGGACGTGCAGGCACCGCTGAAACAGCAATATCGCAACCGGCCCGAGACGGCCCGGATCACCTTGAAGGCGGCTGGCGTTCTTGGCGAAGGGCTGACCTGCCGGGTCGATACCGGCAAAGCCCTGGTGGAAGCCGGATTGCACCCGGCCACGGGCGGCGACGGGCTGTCGGCCTGCTCGGGCGACATGCTGCTGGAGGCGCTGGTAGCCTGCGCCGGGGTCACGCTGCGCGCCGTCGCCACGGCGCTTGGTCTGGTGCTGCGCGGCGGGACGGTTCACGCCGAAGGCGAACTCGACTTCCGCGGCACATTGGGCGTCGCCAAGGACGTGCCGGTCGGATTTCGCCAGATCCGTCTTGCTTTCGATCTCGATATCGATGCCAGCGAGGAGCAGCTGGCCAGCTTGTTGCGGCTGACCGAGCGTTACTGCGTGGTCTATCAGACCCTGCGCAACCCGCCGCAGGCCAAGGTGACGATGAACCGGGTCGCCTGACGGGCCGCCTGCCCGAAAGGCAGCACGGGCGACGGATTGCCACAGGGAGTCACTCGTTGGCAGCGAACCACCGGGGGCCCATAATCGCCCACCCCTCAACGCACCATCTTTCGAGGCCCATGATCCGAAGCCTGGTCCGCTACGACATCACCATTTGCGGTATTGCGGAACTGGACCTCCACCGCGATGCCGGGGTCAGCGACGTGTTGTCCATCATCGACCCCTATGAGCCGGAGCCCATTGCCTTCTCGGGCTTTCGGCCGCACCGGCGCCAGACCCTGCGCTTCGACGATGTCGTATCCGCCAGCCCCGGCGTGCAAGCGCCCCAGGACCATCACCTGGAGGCCCTGCTCGCCTTCGGCCGCGAGATGGAGCGGGCCGGCGACGCCACGCATTTGTTGATCCATTGCCACGCTGGCGTGTCGCGTTCGACGGCGGCCGCCGCTTTGCTCATGGCCCAGCACAATCCGGGCCGCGAGGCCGATGCCTTCCTCGCCCTTCTCGATCTGCGGGCCCAGGCTTGGCCGAACACGCGCATGGTCCAGATTGCCGACCGGTTGCTGGCGCGCCACGGCTCGCTCTCGGCGGGTCTGCTCGCTTATCGTCGCGCGCTGCTGAACATCCGGCCCCATCTGGCCGAGATGATCGTCAACGTCGGGCGCGGGAACGAACTGCCGGAGTAGGTGGATTGGGCGTGCGGGTGTGGCGCCTTATTTCAATTCGCGAACGTCGGCGAGGTGACCGCTGACCGCGGCCGCCACGGCCATGGCCGGGCTCATCAGATGGGTGCGCCCGCCGCGGCCCTGTCGGCCTTCGAAGTTGCGGTTCGAGGTCGAGGCGCAGCGTTCGCCGGGCTCCAGCTTGTCGGCGTTCATGGCCAGACACATGGAACAGCCCGGCTCGCGCCATTCGAATCCGGCCTCGAGGAAGATTCGATCGAGGCCTTCTTCCTCGGCCTGATGCTTCACCAGGCCGGAGCCGGGAACCACCATGGCCTGTACGCCCGCCGCCACCTTGCGGCCCTTGGCAACGGCGGCCGCCGCGCGCAGATCTTCGATACGCCCATTGGTGCAGGAGCCGATGAAAACGCGATCGACGATCAACTCCTTCAACGGCGTACCGGGCTTGAGGCCCATATAGTCCAGCGCGCGCTCCATGGACCGGCGCTTGCTTTCTTCGGCGATCGCGGCCGGATCGGGGACGCGGCCGTCGATCGGCAGCACGTCCTGCGGGCTGGTGCCCCAGGTCACCTGGGGCACGATGGCCGAGGCGACCAGCGTCACTTGCCTGTCGTAGGCGGCACCGGGATCTGCCGGCAGCGTCTTCCAATAGGCGACCGCCTGTTCCCAGGCCCCCGCCTTGGGCGCCAGGGGCCGGCCCTTCAAATAGGCGAAGGTGGTTTCGTCCGGGGCGATCAGGCCCGCTCGCGCGCCGGCCTCGATGGACATGTTGCAGACCGTCATGCGCCCTTCCATCGAGAGATCGCGGATCGCCCTGCCGGCATATTCGATGACATGGCCGGTGCCGCCGGCGGTGCCGATCTTGCCGATGATGGCGAGGACCAGATCCTTGGCCGTCACGCCGACGGGCAGATCGCCCTCCACCGTGACGCGCATGTTCTTGGCCGGCTGCTGGATCAGCGTCTGGGTCGCCAGCACATGCTCGACTTCGGACGTGCCGATGCCGAAGGCGAGCGAACCGAAGGCGCCATGGGTCGCGGTGTGGCTGTCGCCGCAGACGATGACCATGCCGGGCTGGGTCATGCCCTGCTCCGGGCCGATGATGTGGACGATGCCCTGGCGGATATCATCCATGGAGAAATAGGGGACGCCGAACTCGGCGCAGTTCTTTTCCAGGGTCTCGACCTGGATGCGCGATTCCGGCTCGACGATGCCGTGGCTGCGATCGGTCGTCGGCACGTTGTGGTCGACGACGGCGAGCGTCTTCTCCGGGGCGTGCACTTTGCGACCGGCAAGGCGCAGGCCTTCGAAGGCCTGCGGGCTGGTCACTTCATGGACCAGATGGCGGTCGACATAGAGGAGGCAGGTACCGTCGGCGCCTTCCTCGACCAGATGGTCGGCCCAGATCTTGTCGTAAAGCGTCTTCGGAGCGGTGG
>JBGPNG010000410.1:0-3019 GCA_041487395.1 Dongiaceae bacterium | reverse complement strand
TTGGCATCGAGATTGCCGAGATAGAGGCGCTGCTGGAAGCCCTGATGGATCGCCGCCACGGCGCGGGTGATCTTGCGGGTGACGAAGGTCTCGCCGCGCGTCGGCCCCTCATGGTTGAACAAGATCCCGTTCGAGGCATGGATGGCATAGGCCTCGCGGTAATTGACCGTGATCCAATAGCCGTAAAGCTTGGCGACCGCATAGGGGCTGCGCGGCATGAAAGGCGTCGTCTCGCTCTGGGGTGCGGGCGCGCTGCCGTAGAGTTCCGAGGTCGACGCCTGATAGAACCGCGTCACGTTCTCGCGCTTCAGGATGCGGATCGCCTCCAACAGCCGCAGCGTGCCCAGCGCATCGGCATTGGCCGTGTATTCGGGCGTCTCGAAACTGACCTGGACGTGGCTCTGGGCGGCCAGATTATAGATCTCGCCGGGCTGCGTTTCCTGGACCAATCGAACGAGATTGGTCGAATCCGTCAGATCGCCATGGTGAAGAAAAAACCGCACGCCCTTCTCGTGGCTATCCACATAGAGATGGTCGACACGGCCGGTGTTGAAGGACGATGAACGGCGCTTCACGCCATGGACGACATAGCCCTTTGACAGCAGCAAGGCCGCCAGATAAGCGCCGTCCTGGCCGGTGATGCCGGTAATGAGTGCAACCTTCTCCGCCATGATCCGTCGGCCTGTTCTCTGTCGATTTATCCCGCTGAGGCCGCCCGTTTGGGCCGGCCGATCAGGGCGGCGAACCTAACCGATTTTCCCTGCGGGTGGAAGCCTGGAGCCCGAACCGCTACACTTGGCTTCCACTCGCGAGTCGCAAGGAAACGCAATGGCAGCGGAGCCAGGCAACACGGGCGATAAAAAGCCGGCGGAGGAGCCGACCCTCGGCACCGGCGAGACTTCGCCCGCACCCACCGCATCACCCGCTCCCGATAACCTGATCGCGCCCAGCGTCGAAATTGCGGCCGGTGCCGTACCGGCTGCCGCGCCGGCGCCGGGCGCCACGCCCGCACCCTCTGTGCCCCCCCAAGCCGCCCGTCCCCGCCCGGCCGGGAAGCGAGCGGCAGGCAAGCTGGTCGAGCCATCTCTCTCTGCCCGTTCCACCGATCGTCTGTCGGCCATGAACCCGCCGCCCAAACGCCGGGGCGGCGGCGGCTGTTTTACCTTCCTGCTATTGCTCGCCATCGTCGCCGGGGCCGGCTATTGGCTGTGGCGCGATGGGCGGCTCGATCCGCTCATCACCTGGGCCAAGCCCTATACCGAGAAGCTGCAGCCGATCATCGCCAGGATCGAGGCGCTGATCCCGGGCCATCAGCCCGAGGCGCCCGCCCCGGACAGCAATGAGGCCATGGTGCAGGAGATCAAACAGATTCTGGCCAAGCTCGATTTCCAACCCGGGCCGATCAACGGCACGCTGGACCCGGCGACGGTGGCGGCAATCGAGGCCTATCAGGAGACGGCCGGCCTTCCCATCGACGGACAGCCGAGTCAGGAATTGCTGAACGAACTGCGCGCCGTCGCCGCTCAGAGCCCGTCGAGCAACTAGCCCGCTACCGCGCCGCCGCGGGCGATGGCCGAAGCGCGCACCCACCAGTTTTGCGCGACGGCTTGGAGCGAGGCGGCCGCCTTGGCCGCCGAATCGGCCGCCGCGAACAGGCCGAAGCAGCTTGCCCCGCTGCCCGACATGCGCGCCAGAAGACAGCCGGGAGAATTCTCAATGGCCGCCAGCAGATCGCCGATTTCCGGCACCAGCGCCACCGCCGCCCGGGTCAAATCATTGCCGCGCTCCGCCAGGCGATTCGCCAAATCGGCGGCGTCGACGGGCGCGTCATGCCAGCGCGCGGACCTCGAAAAGCGATGGCCGGCATCGCGGCCGTAGCGGCGAAAGACCTCGACGGTCGGAAGCGGTCGCCGGGGGTTTGCCAATAGTAGATACGCCGGCGGCAGCGCTGGCGCCGGCGCCAAGTCTTCGCCGATGCCGCCCACAAAGCTCGCCCCCGGCGCCAGGCACACCGGCAAATCGGCACCTAAGGCCAGCGATCGCTCGGCTGGCGGCAGGGGCAGGCCCCAGAAGCGGGACAAACCCACGAGAGCTGCCGCGGCATCGGCCGAACCGCCGCCGATGCCGGCGGCAACGGGAAGCTGCTTGGTCAGACGCAGGGCAGCGCCCCGGCTCGGGTCGATCAGGCGCGCCGCCCGCAACACGAGATTGTCCGCCGTCGCCAGCGCCGGGGCGAAAGGCCCGTCGAGGGTGAGCGACAGTTCGCGCGCGGACTCGATCGTCAGCTCGTCGCCGAGTTCGGCAAAGCACACCAGGCTATCCATCAAGTGATAGCCGTCGTCGCGCCGGCCGATGACGTGAAGATAGAGGTTGATCTTGGCCCGCGCCGTCAGGCGAAGGGCGGCGGCGCACATCGGCCCGGTCTCGAATCCGGCTCAGCCGCCGGTGTTGGCCCCATCGAGGCCATGTTGCAGCTTCGCCTCGATGGGCTTGATCTGATCGGCATCGGGCTTGAAGGCGAGCGCGCGCTGCCACTGGAAACGGGCTTCGTTATGCCGGCCGAGCTTCCAATAGATATCGCCCAGATGATCGTTCAGCACCGGATCGCCGGGCTCCAACGACAGCGCCTTCTCCTGATAGATCACCGCCTTGTCGTATTGCTTCAGGCGGTAGAACGCCCAGGCCAGGCTGTCGATGATGAAACCGTCGTCGGGCTTTTGCTGCACGGCGCGTTGCAGCATGCCGATCGCCTCGTCCAGATGCACGCCATGGTCGACCCAGGTATAGCCCAGATAGTTGAGGACGTAGGGGTGGTCGGGCTGCAGGTCGAGCGCCTTCTTGAAATCGAGCTCCGCCTTGGACCATTGGTCGCTGCGTTCCAGCGCGATGCCGCGGTAGTAGAAGACCGACCACTCGCCGGGCAGCGGATTCTTCAAACGCTCGATCGCCTTGTCGTAAGCCTTGGCGGCTTCGGCAAAGCGCTTGCCGGCCCGCAGGATGTCGCCCAGTTCGACGGCCG
>JBGPNG010000409.1:0-3024 GCA_041487395.1 Dongiaceae bacterium | reverse complement strand
GTCGTGATATTTTCTCTTGCCGCGATCCGCGCATCGGCCGACACGAGTTCGGCCGAAAAGACCTACCAGCAAGCCGAGAAGCTCGCGAACGAAGGGCATTACGCAGAGGCCCTCGCGCTCTATGAACAGATCATCGCCCGCGAGCCGACGGCGAAACTCTCCTATTGCCGCGCCGGGACGGCGGCGGCCGGCGCCGGGCAGCTCACCAAGGCGATCGGCTATTATCTGACCTGCGAGCGCTTGTTCCCCGAGGCCCTGACCCCGCGTGCGGAATTGGTAAAGCTCTATCAGATCAAGGGCGACCACGCGGCCCGCGATCGGGAGCGCACGGCGCTGCTGACCCTTCATCGCACCAGCAAGCGCGCCGAGACCAAGGCGATCGACCACTACCTGCGCGACATCTTTCCTGTCGGCAACCGCAGCGTCGTCACCTGGGAATATTTCGATCTCGCCGGCGACTGGCCGTCGCGCTATCGCTTTTTCGTGCTGGACGACGCCAACCAAACGCTCTTCACCGTCGCGCTCAGTTCATCGGCCCAGGCGAATGCCAAGGCGCAAACGCTGCTTGGCCGGCCAGCCAAGGGACGGATATTCCATCTGGACCTCGAGCAGAACGATACGATCACGACGCTCAAGATCTTCGAAGGCGAGCCCGGCTACGACATGTTGAAGCCGCTGGCCGTCAACGCCATCGCAGCCCAGGAAAAAGCCAAGCCGACGCCTTAGCAGGGCGGCGCGCCCGATTGCATCGGCGCTCTATTGCGGCAGGCCGTTTTCGAAGCAGTAGTAAAGCCTCTGATAGCCGGCTCGGAAATCCAGCACGCGGGAGCGCACCGCCTCCGGCGAGGAACCGCGCACCACCACCTCGGCAATGAAATCGGCGATCGTTTCCATCTCGCGCTCCTTCATGCCGAACCGGGTCACCTCGATGGTGCCGATGCGAAGCCCGCTGGGATAGTCCCAATCCTCCGGCTTGTCGTTGGGCAGAAGGTTCTTGTTGACGATGATATTGGCCCGCTCGAGCTTCTGGGCGGCGGCGAGACCGCGGCCGTAGTTGCCCACATCCGCGATGGCCTGATGGCTGCGGGTGAAGCCCTTGGCGGCCCCCAGCATGGGAATGCCGCGCTCCTGCAGCGCCTTGGCGAGCGCCTGGGCGTTGCGCACGATCTGCGCCATATAGGTGGGGCCGAAGGCAAGGGCTTCCGCCGTTGCAAGTGCCAGAGCTGCCACGCGATTGACCTGATGGGTTGCCGCCCAAACTGGGAAGACCGCCGTGGTCACGGGCTCGGTGATGGCCGGGTCGTCCCAGACGATCACGCCCGATTGGGGTCCGCTGAAGGTTTTGCCCGCCGACCCGGTCATGATGTCGGCGCCCTCCCGCAGAGGGTCCTGGAATTGACCGCCGCCGATGAGGCCCAGTTGATGGGCTCCATCGAAAAATAGCTTGCCGCCCCACTCGGCGATGACCTCCTTGATCTCGTGCACCGGCAGGGGAAACAAGGTCATCGACAGGCCCAGCGTCACCAGCCGCGGGCGGGCAAGGGGCGCCGTCTTGCGGAACAGGTCGATGTCGACCGTCAGCTCCTGCGGGTCGAAGGGAATATCGACGATCTTGAGGCCTCGCGCGCCGGCCGGCCCGATCGAGCGATTGGAGCTATGGCCGCCGAACGGCTGGGCGACGGTCATGATCACATCGCCCGGATCGGTCAGCGCCGAATAGACGACCGCGTTGCCGATCATGCTGGCGCACATCCGATGGTCGGCATAACGGCAGCGGAAATATTTCTTCAGCAACTCGACCGCCAGCGCCTCGACCTCGTCGATATGGCGGGTACCGGCAAACCAGCGATTGACCGGGCCGATATGGCCCTCGGCCGCCCTTGTGCCGATCTCCGCCGCCAGCAGTGCGCGCACGCCGGGACTGGTCGGCGCTTCGGGGGCGAGAAGATTGATGCATTGCTCGCCGCGCCAGCGGGCATTGCGCGCGACCGCCGCCACGACCTCGCGGCCCATGGCCGCGGGATCGGCGGCGGCATCCAATAGCGCCCGGGCCGTGGCCAGCGCGTTCCTGTCATGGACCTCGAACGAGTTGTCGTAGATCCGCGGCGTATCGGTCGGCATCCTCATCACTCCCGTCCAGGCGAAAACATGAGGCAAGCCTACCTCCGACGGGGTCCCTGTGGTTTTCGTTTTTAGTTCAGATTCTTTCCTAATATGTTAGAAATTGCGTGTGTTGGTGAAATCGGAGATAAGAAAATGGCCGATCGGCGAAAGATTATTCCGGATGCGACGAAATCAGAACCGGTGGAACTCGACGCCATCGATCGCAAGATCCTGACCCTTCTGCAGCAGGACAACCAGATCACCAATCAGGATCTGGCCGAGCGCGTGGGCATCTCGCCGCCACCCTGTCACCGCCGGGTCAAGCGCCTGCGCGAAGAAGGGATCATCCATCGTGACGTGTCGCTGATCGATCCGGTCAAGGTCGGACGTTCGCTGATCGTCTTCGCGAGCGTCACGCTCGAGCGCCAGCGCGAGGATCTGCTGGAGAATTTCGAGCGCAAGATGGCGCGCTGCCCCGAGGTGATGCAGTGCTATTTCGTTTCCGGCGATGCCGATTATCTGGTGGTGGTGAGCGTCAGCGACATGGCCCACTACAATGAATTTGCCCGTCGCGTCTTCGCCAACGAGCCCAACATCCGCATGTTCCGCTCCAGTTTCTGCCTGGCGCGGGTGAAATACGACACCAAGATTCCACTGGAGTGACTCCGCGGTAGCGACACGAAGAGGGGTTCACCGCAAGAGCTCGTGACTGGTGCTCCACGACTGCGCCCCCTACAATGACAGCGCGTCAGGAGGGCCGCCGTGAGTATCGACTTTCTGGTAACCTCGCTTATTGTCGTCATTTCACCCGGCACCGGCGTGCTCTTTACGCTGGCGGCCGGACTCTCGCGCGGGTCTCGCGCAAGCCTCGTCGCTGCCTTCGGATGCACGCTTGGCATCGTCCCGCATATGGCTGCGGCG
>JBGPNG010000408.1:0-3031 GCA_041487395.1 Dongiaceae bacterium | reverse complement strand
CTTCCGCTCGCTGATGAACAACTTCGCGATCGCGATATCGCTCGGGCTGCAGGTCGGTCGGCTGTACATGGGCCAGGTCGGTACGGCCGATATAGCTGATGGCGAGCTCGCGGAAGAGATAATCGAGCACGGAAGTTGCCATCTTGATCGTGTCGTTGCCCTCGACCATGCCGGAGGGCTCGAAGCGGGTGAAGGTGAAGGCCTCCACGAACTCCTCCAACGGCACGCCGTACTGCAGGCCGATGGAAATGGCGATGGCGAAATTGTTCATCAAGCTACGGAAGGCCGCACCTTCCTTATGCATGTCGATGAAAATCTCGCCCAGATCGCCGTCTTCATATTCGCCGGTGCGCAGGTAGACTTTGTGCCCGCCGACGATCGCCTTCTGGGTATAGCCCTTGCGCCGGTTGGGTAGGCGCCGGCGCCCCGCGCTGATGATGCGCTCGATGACCCGTTCGACGATCCGCTCCGCAACCTTCGGCGCCCGGATTGCGGGCGGTGCGTCGACGATCTCGTCGATGTCGTCCAGATCGTCGCCCAGCACGGCGGCCGACAAGGGCTGCGACAGCTTAGAGCCGTCGCGATAAAGCGCGTTGGCTTTGATGCCCAGTTCCCAGGACAGCATGTAGGCGCTCATGCAGTCTTTCACCGTGGCGGTATTCGGCATGTTGATGGTCTTGGAGATCGCGCCCGAGATGAAGGATTGCGCCGCCGCCATCATGCGGATGTGACTTGCGACTGACAAAAAGCGCTTGCCGATCCGCCCGCAGGGATTGGCGCAATCGAAGATCGGCAGATGCACTTCCTTCAGGCGAGGCGCGCCCTCCAACGTCATGGCGCCGCAGCAATAGGTGTTGGCGGCCTCGATCTCTGCCTTGGTGAAGCCGAGCGCGGTCAGCATGTCGAAGCTGACGTCGTCCAATTGTGCGCCCGTGAATCCCAGCGTCTTGGTGCAGAACTCCTCGCCGAGACCGTAGCGGTTGAAGGCGAAGCGGATGTCGAAGGTGGCCGCCAGCGATCCCTCGAGCATTTGAAGGATGGCTGGGGTGAAGCCCTTGGTTCTCAGCGCCGCATGGTTGACGCCGGGCGAAGCTTCCAGCGTGCCATGGCCGACGGCATAGCGGATGATGTCCTCGATCTCGCCTTGGCTGTAGCCCAGTGTCTGCAGAGCGAGTGGCACCATGCGGTTGATGATCTTGAAATAACCGCCGCCCGCCAGCTTCTTGAACTTCACCAAGGCGAAGTCCGGTTCGATGCCGGTCGTGTCGCAATCCATCACCAGCCCGATCGTCCCCGTGGGGGCGATCACGGTTGCCTGCGCATTGCGATAGCCGTGGTGCTCGCCCAGCGCCAGCGCGTGATCCCAGGCTGCCCTCGCCGCATCCACCAGCGCCTGCTCCGGGCAATTCGCCGCATCCAGAATGACGGGGCGGACGCTCAATCCCTCATAGCCATCTTTCTGGCTATGGGCGGCGCGCCGGTGATTGCGGATGACGCGCAGCATATGCTCGCGGTTCTTGTTGTAGCCGGGGAAGGTGCCAAGCTCGCCCGCCATCTCCGCCGAGGTGGCGTAGGAGATGCCCGTCATGATGGCGGTGAGTGCTGCGGTGAAGGCGCGCCCCTCGGCGCTGTCATAGCTCAGGCCCATGGTCATCAGCAGCCCGCCGATATTGGCGTAGCCGAGACCCAATGTGCGGAATTCATAGGAGAGCTGCGCGATCTCCTTCGACGGGAATTGGGCCATCAGCACCGAGATCTCGAGCACGACGGTCCACAGACGCACCGCATGCTCATAGCTCTCGATATCGAAGCGCCCATCCGGCTGCCGGAACGTCATCAGATTCAAGGACGCGAGATTGCAGGCGGTATCGTCCAGGAACATATATTCGGAGCAGGGGTTGGAGGCGTTGATCCGCCCGCTCGCCGGGCAGGTGTGCCATTCGTTGATCGTCGTGTCGTATTGCACGCCCGGATCGGCGCAGGCCCAGGCGGCGATGCCGATCTTTTCCCAGAGATCGCGCGCCTTAAGCGATTTACTCACCTTGCCGTCGGTGCGGTGATAGAGCTTCCACTCGCCGTCGGCCAGCACTTCCTGGATGAAGCCGTTCGGCACGCGCACCGAATTGTTGGAGTTCTGCCCGGAGACCGTCAGATAGGCGTCAGAATCCCAATCCGTATCGTATGTCTTGAAGTCGATGCGCTCATAGCCCTGCTCGGCGAACTGCACGACCCGGCGGACGTAGTTCTCCGGAATCTGTACCTCGCGCGCCTCGCGAGTCGCCTTGCGCAGCAGCTTATTCTGCCGGGGATCGAAGCGGCCCTCGCCCTCCTGGGCGTGGCAAGCCCGCATGATGGCGTTGAGATATTTCTCGGCCAGTTTCGAACCGGTGACGAGAGCCGCAACTTTCTGTTCCTCGATGACCTTCCAGTCGATATAGGCCTCGATATCCGGATGATCGAGATCGACGGACACCATCTTGGCCGCGCGTCGCGTGGTGCCGCCGGATTTGATGGCGCCCGCGGCCCGGTCGCCGATCTTGAGAAAGCTCATCAGGCCCGAGGAGCGGCCGCCGCCCGAAAGGCGCTCGCCGTCGCCGCGCAGCTTGGAGAAATTGGAGCCGGTGCCCGAGCCGTATTTGAACAGCCGCGCCTCGCGGACCCAGAGATCCATGATGCCGCCTTCGTTCACCAGATCGTCGGAGACCGACTGGATGAAACAGGCATGGGGCTGCGGATGTTCATAGGCTGATTCCGAGACGACCAGCTTGGCGGTCTTGAAGTCGACGTAGTAATGCCCCTGGGCAGGTCCGTCGATGCCGTAGGCCCAATGCAGGCCCGTGTTGAACCATTGGGGCGAATTGGGAGCACCCATCTGCCGGCAGATCATGTAGCGCATTTCGTCGTAGAAGGTCTGGGCATCCGCTTCGGCGTCGAAATACCCGCCCTTCCAGCCCCAATAGGTCCAGGTGCCGGCCAAGCGATCGAAAACCTCCGTTGCTTTGGTCTCACCGGTCGTCCGCTCGGCCTTTTG